>NZ_CAXTBM010000037.1:0-61634 GCF_964242765.1 uncultured Hymenobacter sp. | reverse complement strand
TACTCGCCCACTGAGCTCGGCGCATTCCACACCACTTGCCCCGTAACGGCATCAATCTGGAAAATAGCGGGCGCCCCAGGCACGCCTACGGGGGGACCAGTAAAGGGGACCTGCACGCCAGGAGCAACTGCATTCGGCAACACGTAGTTGGGAACCGACGCTGGCACGGGAGTGCAGTTCACTACGGCGGCGGCGTTGCCAGCTTGTTGGCTGTTCACCAACGCATAAGCCAAAGAATCGCCATCGGCATCATAAGCTGCCGGATTATGCTGGAATACTTGTCCAATCACCGCATTATCGATAGCAGGGCGCCGAAGCACCGGCGAGCGATTCAGCAATAAAGCCGGATCAATGGTAACCGTAGTGGAAATGTAGAACGACTGATTCACAGAGTTCGACATGTTCCTGATTCCCGCATTACGATTCTCCCCAATAAAGCTAACTACGTAGGGCCGGCCGGCCGGACTTGCAGCCCCATACGTGTGCTCGAACTCGTAGGTATAGCGCCGTACATCGGGCTGAAGTAGCACGTTGGTGGTGCGCGCTATGTTCAAATCACAGCTGCCATCGCCGAAGAAGATGGCCGCTGTAGGCTGATCCGGCCCATTGGGTGGGTCTCGGCAGTAGAGAGTTAATCGGAAGAAAATCCGGCGCGGATTGCCTGCCGCAGTGGTATCAACCTTGGATTGAATATCACCGGCTCGGATGTGAGTTGCTTGGGTTGGAAACGCCAAAGTCAGTAACCCCACTAAAAGCAACACCACTGACCCGAAACGAGCCAAACGGAATAGTAACGAACGCAACATAGAAGCGGGTAATGAAGGAGAGAAAGGCCAGAGGCTGAACAAGCAGCGAAACCGTAGGACTAATCTAACAAAAATCAGACCTGTAGGTTGGTAAAAGAATCAACAAACTCGGTTTATCTAACGGAGTAGCGCGCATATTGATTCATGCTAGCTAACGAGTGAACCTCAATGTTTATTTCAATTGTTTCCTAGTAGGTTGCCATGTACCTTTGGCCGCTACAAATGACCTCAACAAACCCCTTTAGCAGCTTCTATGAGTTGGATTAATAACACGGTTTCCAGTAGCATTGGCCGCAAGGTTATTATGTCCGTGACCGGACTTTTTCTTTGCTCATTCCTGGTCGTGCATCTAATTGGCAACCTGCAACTTTTCAAAGGTGACGGAGGCTTGGCTTTCAACACCTATTCGCACTTCATGAGTACCAATCCCTTGATTCGGGTAGCCGAAATCATATTGGTAGCCGGCTTTGGCTTTCACATCTACGAATCTATCGTCCTGACGCGCCGCAACCAAGCGGCCCGGGGCGGCCAAAGCTATGTTGTTGATAATATCGGACAGAACAGCGACTGGAAGTCGCGGAACATGGGCCTGCTAGGCTCCGTGATTCTGGTGTTTCTTATCGTGCACCTCTATAACTTCTACTACCGGTTCCACTACGAGCCGTTACCCTTCGACTCGCAGAACAACAAGAACTTGTATGGTGTGGTAATGAATTCCTTCCAGACATGGTGGTATGTTCTTCTTTATGTACTGGCCCAAATAGCACTCTGCTACCATCTACTTCATGGCTTCGCCAGCGGATTTCAGACGCTAGGTTTAAACCACCGCAAGTACACGCCTGTTATCAAGGTAATCGGCTACGCTTTTTCCATCATTGTTTGTGCTGGATTCGCTGCTATGCCGCTGTACTTCTTCATATTCAAGTCCTAATCTGCCTAGCTGATGTTTCAGGATTCCAAAATTCCCGAAGGCCCTCTCCCCGAAAAATGGGAGAAGCATAAGTTCAACGTTAAGCTGGTTAACCCCGCCAACAAGCGTAAGTACGACATCATTGTAGTAGGTACGGGCTTGGCGGGAGGCGCAGCGGCAGCTTCTCTGGCAGAGCTAGGCTATAACGTAAAGGCCTTCACTTATCATGATTCCCCCCGCCGGGCGCACTCCATTGCCGCGCAGGGTGGTATCAATGCCGCCAAAAACTACCAAAACGACGGCGACTCCGTTTTCCGTCTGTTTTATGATACTATCAAAGGGGGTGACTACCGTGCCCGCGAAGCCAACGTGTACCGTTTGGCTCAGGTATCAGTCAACATCATCGACCAGTGCGTAGCCCAAGGAGTACCTTTCGCCCGCGAATATGGGGGGCTATTGGCTAACCGCTCGTTCGGTGGAGCCCAGGTCAGCCGCACGTTCTACGCCCGCGGCCAAACCGGACAGCAATTGCTGCTAGGCGCCTACTCGGCTCTATCGCGCCAGATTGCCTACGGCAAAGTGAAAATGTACACCCGCTCCGAAATGCTGGACTTGGTGGTAGTGGATGGGCATGCGCGCGGCATTATTACGCGCAACCTGATTACGGGCGAAATCGAGCAGCACGCCGCACACGCCGTAGTACTGGCCACCGGTGGTTATGGCAACGTATTTTACTTGAGCACCAACGCCAAGTACTGCAATGCTACTGCTGCTTGGCGGGCTCACAAAAAAGGCGCCTATTTCGCCAACCCTTGCTTCACGCAAATTCACCCTACCTGTATCCCTGTCTCGGGCGACTATCAGTCCAAGTTGACGCTGATGTCGGAATCGTTGCGCAACGATGGCCGGGTATGGGTGCCGAAGACAGTGGAAATGGCGCAACGCTTGCAGAAGGGCCAAATAACGGTAAATGATATTCCGGAAGAAGAGCGGGACTATTTCTTGGAGCGTAAGTATCCGGCTTTCGGTAACCTGGTGCCTCGCGACGTAGCTTCGCGTAATGCCAAGCAGATGTGCGACGAAGGCCGGGGCGTAGGCTCGTCGGGCCTGGCCGTATACCTGGACTTCGCTGATATCATCAAGCGTACGGGTGCCGATTCCGTGAGTCAGAAGTACGGCAACCTCTTTGCCATGTACGAAAAAATCACTGGCGAAGACCCATACAAGCAGCCTATGCGCATTTACCCAGCGGTGCATTACACCATGGGCGGCCTCTGGGTTGACTACAACCTGCAAACCACTATCCCCGGCCTTTATGCTACGGGCGAGTGCAACTTCTCCGACCACGGAGCTAACCGTCTCGGGGCTTCGGCCTTGATGCAGGGCCTTGCGGACGGCTACTTTGTAATCCCGTATACTATCGGCGACCAGTTGGCGCAAACCCCTCCTACCCCCGTAACCACGCAACATCCGGCATTTGCTGAGGCTGAGGCGCAGGTGCGTGCTCGCGTAGACAAGTTGTTGAGCATCAACGGAACGCGTAGCCCAGGTGAATTCCATAAAGCTCTGGGCCACATTATGTGGGAGTATTGTGGCATGGCTCGTAGTGCTAAGGGTTTGCAACACGCTAAGCAAGAAATCCAGAAACTGCGCCGCGAGTTCTGGACTGACTTGAAGCTCACTGGTACAGATCAGGAAATGAACCAGATGCTGGAAAGCGCTGGCCGCGTGGCTGACTTCCTTGAGCTAGGAGAACTGATGGTAGACGACGCCTTGCACCGCAATGAAAGCTGTGGTGGTCACTTCCGGGAAGAATATCAGACGCCCGAAGGTGAGGCACTCCGCGACGACGAGAACTTTGCTTACGTAGCGGCTTGGCAGTACGCAGGCGACAACAAGCCTGAAATCCTGAACAAGGAAGAACTGTCGTTCGAAAACGTGAAGCTCACGCAGCGGAGCTATAAGTAGCGGACTTCATAGATAGCTAAGGCTTTGAGAAATTTAGATATAGTTTCAAAAGCCTTAGCTACTCGTCTGCACTTAATTGCTACCTCACTTGTTTAAACATAAACATCGCGGGATCAGGGCCCAGGGCTAATGATATGCCAGGCAAGACCCTTCGTTCCCTAGACTCTAAGACCCCTCCCTATACTAATGGCCGGAAGTAACCCCAACGCCAAACCAATGAATCTTACGCTGAAAGTGTGGCGGCAGAAAAACCGCAACACGAACGGCAGAATTGTGGATTATCAAGTTCGCGACATTTCCCCCGAAATGTCGTTTCTAGAAATGCTTGATGTTTTGAACGAGGATTTGCTGCGCAAAGGCGAAGAGCCTGTAGCGTTCGACCACGACTGCCGCGAAGGCATTTGTGGCTCATGCAACCTCTTCATCAATGGTCGAGCTCATGGACCTGAGGCGGGCACAACCACTTGTCAACTGCACATGCGCAAGTTCAGTGACGGTGATACCATCACTATCGAGCCTTGGCGGTCGAAATCGTTTCCTATCAACAAAGACCTTAGTGTAGACCGCTCTGCTTTTGACCGCATCATTCAGGCGGGTGGCTATGTAAGCGTTAACACCGGCGGTGCTCCTGATGGCAACGAGATTCCGATTCCTAAGGAAATTGCTGACCGGGCCTTCGAGGCCGCTACTTGCATTGCGTGCGGTGCCTGCGTAGCTTCTTGCAAGAACTCTTCGGCTATGCTCTTTGTAAGCGCCAAAGTTAGCCAGCTAGCCTTGTTGCCGCAAGGACACGTAGAGCGCAAAACTCGCGTGGAAAACATGGTAGCCCAGATGGACAAGGAAGGATTTGGTGCTTGTAGCAACATTGGCTCTTGCGCTGCAGAATGCCCCGTTGGCATTTCGCTGGAGAATATTGCCATTTTGAACCGCGAATTCCTGTCAGCTAAAGCTACATCCAACAATCTAGCGTAGGCAATGCTGATTGTTTATGCACAAGCTTCTGAAAAAGCGAAACGGCCTGCCGTTTCGCTTTTTTGTTTGTCTTGCTTCTAGCTAACTCACCCGTTAGCTTGTTTCACTGTCCGGGTTGTGAACTGCGTTTCTCAACCGTTCATCATTCACTTCGATTTCATGATAACAGTTATTGTTGGTACCAACCGGGTTAATTCGCGGGCGCGTCGCATTGCCGACTTATACATAAGCTTGTTGCGCAGCCAGGACGCCGAATGTCAGTTACTGGACTTGGCTCTGCTACCCGCTGATGTAAGCGTTTCCGCCCTCTACGGCAACTCAGGCAACCATAATGGCTTCAACGAATTAGCAGCTTTGGCTAGTAGCGCCGATAAGCTGGTGCTGGTAGTACCCGAGTACAATTGCTCTTACCCAGGGGTGCTCAAAACGTTCATTGACGGCTTGCCCTATCCTGGAGGCATTCGGGGGAAGAAAGCGGCCCTTATTGGGTTATCCTCCGGAGGCCAAGGCGGTTTGCTAGCCCTCAGCCACCTCTCCGACGTGCTCATGTACTTGGGTACGGCTGTGCTGCCTGCGCGCGTGCGGCTCCCTTTTATTGACAAATACTTAAGCGAAGACGGTACACTAGACCATCCTCTCTACCAACAACTGTTGCGGGAGCAAGTAGAGCAGCTATTGGCTTTTTAAGAACTTTCTTGTAGCGGCTTCACTTATCACATAGTGGAGCTTTCCTTGAACCTTTCAGGGATCCAGCGGGCTACAGTTATAATAGGCTAGCATTTCTTCCGTTATCCGTGGCATGCCTCCCGGCTCTCGTACTGCAACGGCAAGTACCATTTAGTGAAGTAATGCAAGGCTTCCGAACCGGAAGGCAAGGCCTTGGCCACGGGGCTAACTGAAGTGAAGTAACGAGGTGATATATTCCTTAGCCAGCTGCGTCTCGCCTCTATATAGGTTTTGCTCAAGGTCACGGTGGCGACCTTATTTGCTGGGATTTATATGAACCCAGTGTGAACGTGACTTACCCAAAAAATCTTGAAGATGAAACTAGTACGATACTCTCTTCTTTGGTTATCCCTTCTTGCCTCGTCCGCAATGTTTACAACTTGCAAAGAGGATACAGACGAACCAGTTCCCAGCGGCAAGACCGGGAAAGTGAGTATGAAATTTGAAAATATAGTTGGTGATAGTCCTCTGGAGTTGAACAGACGAACGCCCTACTTCACCCCTTCCAACGATGACTTCACGGTTTCTGTTTTCCGTTACTACATTTCAAATATCAAGCTAAAACGCGCCGACAACACGGAATTCGTTCAGCCAGAAAGCTACTACCTGCTTGATCAGGAGCGCGACGCATCCCGTAAGTTCACCATCCCCGATGTGCCCGTTGGCGACTACACCAGTATAACTTTCACTGTTGGTGTAGACAAAGAACGCAACGAAGGGGGTGCCCAAACGGGAGCCTTGGCTATCAGCGACATGTTCTGGACTTGGGATACCGGCTATATCTTCACCAAGTTGGAAGGTCGCTCCCCCAAGTCGCCAAACGGGGTCTTGGTGTTCCACATTGGTGGTTCCGCAAACATTAGGGAAGTAACGCCAGCTTTAAACAACAGAGTTATTCAAGTACGGGAGTCGCGAACCCCGGAAGTACAAATAAGGGCCGATGTACTAAGAATGTTCACTGGTCCAGCCGCTACTGTACGCTTCGCCAACACCTATAACGTAATGGGTGGCTCTGATGCGGGGAACGTAGCCGACAACCAAAAAGCTGGTATGTTCTCAGTCGATAGTGTCAATGTAATTGACTAGCCTGCTGAGGTTATACCCGTGAAATCCTCTTCGCTCATAGCTCTCTGGTTTTTTGTAAGCACGGCAGGACTGGTAACAACGAGTTGCCAACCAGATGCAGATGTATTGCCGACCAAAGAAGTGCCGGGCACTCAACTGCCTAACAACTTTCCTGCGCCGGTGTATGGCTTAGAAAAAAATCCACCAATGCAGGCGGCTTTCGAGCTAGGTCGTGCCTTGTTCTATGATCCTCAGCTCTCGCGCACCGGCACGGTGTCGTGTGGTAGCTGTCATCAACAAGCATCGGCTTTCGCTAATGCCGGGCACCGGATGAGTGAAGGGATTGACAGCCGATTGGGAACTCGCAATGTTCCGGCACTACAAAACCTACGCTGGAAGTTGAACTTCTTTTGGGACGGAGGGCCTAAGAACATCGAAACAATGCCCCTGGCTCCCATCACCAACCCCTTGGAGATGGATGAAACGCTGGATAACGTACTCCGCAAGCTCAACGCCAATGCCAACTACCAGCGCCGCTTCGCCCAGGTTTTCGGCGGTAGTAGCCCCATCGACTCCTACCAGTTTCTGCGGGCATTGGCGCAATTCACAGCTGCTCTCACCTCCAGCAACTCCCGCTACGACCATTACGCCCGCCACGAAGCGGGCGGCGTGCTCACCGGTGCCGAGTTACGCGGCCTAGCCGTATTACGCCAGAAATGCACTAACTGCCACGCTGGCGACCTATTCACCGACGAATCGTTCCGCAACAACGGGCTGGATCGGCACTTTCCGCTGGATTCCGGGCGGGCTCACATCACCCGAAGCCGCCTCGACGCCGGGCGCTTCAAGGTGCCCAGCCTCCGCAACGTGGCCCTGACCGCCCCTTATATGCATGATGGCCGCTTCAACACGCTAACCGAAGTACTCGACCATTACGACCACGGCATGGTAGAATCCGCTACGCTTGACCCGCAACTGCGGCGGTCTGGCCCGGGCCCGGGTATCTCCCTTTCCGCTGAAGAACGCCAAAACCTACTGGCCTTTTTAGCTACCCTCACTGACGAGCAGTTTACAAATAATTCGCAGCTAGCAGAATAACAGAGTAGTTCCCTTACACGATAGAAACGCCAAGCTTCTATTACTGTTCGAGTTTCAAATAACCAAACTGTTCTAGCGTTACGGCAAGTGCCTGTGGTTGCACTGCAAATCACTATCTTTCACAGGCTTGTCTCTACTTTCTCATGTATTTGCACTCTACTTATCGACCTCTTAGGCTACTACTAGCAGGAGTATTGCTCCTGGTTGCCAGTTGTGATAAGAAAGACCCCGAGTTGCCGGCACCACCCGTTACGCCAGCCACACCTTATAATTTGACGTTACCCGCACAGCTACCACAAGGCGTTGTGCTGCCCGCGGACAATACTCTAACGGTTGAAGGCGTGGACTTGGGCCGCAAGCTGTTTTATGAAGTTCGTCTCTCGCGCGACAACTCCATGTCGTGCGGCAGTTGCCACCAGCAAAGCAAAGCGTTTACCGACGGTCGCACACGCGCAGTTGGCGTCGACGGGGTAGCGCATCAACGCAACACGATGTCGTTGGTGAATTTGCTTTGGGAGCCCAACTTAAATTGGGATGGTTCGGTCAACACCTTCGAAAAGCAGGCCCGTATCCCGATTGAAAACCCGATTGAGCTACATCAAAGTTTAGTTGACGGCGTACGTAAGTTGCAGCAAACCACCTTGTACCCGCCACTGTTTGCTGGTGCGTTCGGTTCGGCCGCTATTACCGAAGAAAACGTGCTAAAAGCGTTGGCGCAGTTCGAACGGACGCTGATTTCTTCGAATTCTCGCTATGAAAAGTCGTTGCTGCCGGGGGGAGTCCGGCTGACAGCCGACGAGCGCGCCGGCCGGGTTCTTTTTTTCAATCATCCGGGCGAGGGCGGCAATATACTAGCCCGCGGTGGCTCCTGCGACCATTGCCACAACGGCAATAATTTCCTCTTTACGTCCACCAACTTCACCGCTCCCGGTGGCCTGACGCAGTACTTCAACAACGGCCTGACCTCTTCCACCGACCTGGGCCGCTTTGGCGTAACCGGCCTCGCCGCCGACCAGGGCAAGTTTCGCGTGCCCACGCTCCGCAACATTGCGCTGACGGCCCCCTACATGCACGATGGCCGTTTTCAAACCCTAGAGGAAGTAGTGGATCACTACAACGAACACATCAACACCACTACTGTCGAACCTATCCTGCTCCTCTCCAATACACCAGGCGGCACCAAACTCAACCTCACGGCTACCGAGAAACGGCAGCTCGTCGCATTCCTGCGAACCCTCACCGATTCAACTTTTATTCAGGACCCACGGTTTTCCAATCCGTTTTGACCATAGGTTATAGGTGGCCAAATCTCGGATCCTTGAAAATTTGGTTACAAATAATCTAATCAATCGGCAGCGCTTACACTCAGCCCAAGTTTCATGAAGCACTCACTTGTTCTGCTGTTCTTGGTTTGTGCTTCAGCCTTGTGGGCTTCGTGCTCTTCTATATCTTCCACTCGTCAACTCAGCCCCGACCGAGAACCGGACTTGCCCCAACGCTTACCAGCCTCAGATTCGGCAGGAAAACCGACAGATTCTTTAAGACAGCATTGAGGCGTGCTTCCTTGTCTTCCACAAAACAAAAAGGCCACTGAGATTTGTCAGTGGCCTTTTTCAATCATGAACTCAACAACTAATCCACGTTGTCGTGTAGGAAGCGGTTGTCGCCTAGCAACTCATTGTCATCGGAGAGGTTGAAGCGGCTAATATTACGCTCAGAAGAAGGCGTCACGTTTTCGAGCTTCACTTGACGGCGCAGATAAGCAGGCGTTTCCAGTTGGTCTTTGATAGCTTCATTGGAAAGGCCATTGCTTAATTCCTGCAAGCGCCGACGACGCTCTTCGGCCCGTGCATCAAGCGCCGGACGACCCGGCAACGGTGGCGCGGGCTGTGGGGCCTGATACACTACTGGATCCGGCGCGGGCGAGGAAGGTGCTGCTACAGGCGGTACAGGCGCGTTGTAGGGCGACGTCTCAAGGTCGAACTTCACGGGTTGCGGCTCAGGAGCAGGGGGCGGCGCGGGCGCGCTCGTGAAGGACGGAACTACGGGAGCATTAGATACTGCCTCCTGCCGATCCTTATCAAAAAGATTGATCTGAGGATCGGGCTCCGGCGCTTCAGGCTCGGGTGTACGATTATTAGAAGGAGTCACCGTGATGGTGTGCGCCTCGCGGGCAAACCCGGTGGCAATTACCGTCACGCGGATGCTCTGGCCCAGCGAAGAGTCGATACCGTGCCCGAAAATAACCTCGGCGTTCTGACCTGCTTTGTCTTGGATGCACTCCGTAATTTCCGTCAGCTCGTCCATCTCTAGTTCCGCCTGATCGCCGGACATGATGCTGAGCAGGATACGCTGCGCCCCGTGAATATCGGTATTGTTGAGCAGCGGCGAGGCCAAAGCTTCTTCAGCAGCACGGCGGGCGCGGTTTTCGCCGTCCGTGATGCTGCTACCCATAACAGCAGCGCCGCTGTCTTTCATGACGGTTTTTACGTCTTCGAAGTCCACGTTCACATCGGCCGTCACCGTAATGATTTCGGCAATAGACTTGGCGGCGGTGCTCAGCACGTTATCGGCTTTTGCGAAGGCTGAGCGGATAGGCAAGTTGCCGTAAATCTCGCGGAGCTTATCGTTGAGAATCACCAGCACGGTGTCGCAGTTCTCGCTCAGCTCTTTGATTCCCAATTCCGCTTGTTGGCGTTTCTTTTTGCCTTCAAACATGAACGGCGCCGTTACGATGCCTACGGTCAGAATGCCTAGCTCCTTGGCTACTTTAGCAATAACGGGAGCTGCTCCGGTTCCGGTGCCACCGCCCATACCCGCCGTGATGAACACCATCTTGGTGCCATTGCTGAGTAGTTCGCGGATTTGTTCCCGGCTTTCAATAGCGGCTTGCTTGCCGCGTTCCGGGTTGGCGCCAGCCCCAAGGCCTTCTGTCAGGTCCATCCCGATTTGCAGCCGGTTGGGCACCGTCGAAGAGGCTAAGGCCTGCTTGTCGGTGTTGCAAATGACGAATTCTACGTCTTTTATGCCCTGGCCAAACATGTGGTTGACGGCGTTGGAGCCGCCCCCACCCACGCCAATCACCTTAATGATGGACTTGGATTGCGCCGGGATGTCGAATTTATAATTCATGAGGTGAGTGGCTAAATGGTTGTGTGGTTAAATTGTTGGTCGTTCAACGACAACCATTTAGCAATTCAACCATTTAACAGATTAGTACTTGGTATCGTCGAAGTCGTCAATTAGCAGTCCTTTGGTACGGCTGATAATGTCCTGGAAGAACTTACCAGCGCCAGATGGCTTCTTCGGCTCTTTTAGTTCCGCAGGTTTTTGCGCTACGGGTTTAGCAGCGGGAGTAGGCGCTGGCGCCGGAGTAGGCGCTGGTGCTTGGTAATACGAAGCTGGCTGCGGAATGTGTTGCTGTTGCTGTTCCTGCTCGTAATTATTGCGGTTCAAACGCTCATCAAGCGAACGGTAACCAGCAAGTACAAGACCCACGGTAGTAGCAAACATCGGAGACTTCACTGCCTCAATCTTGCTCTTACCAAGGTGTTCGTTAGGATAGCCAATACGTGTATCGAGGCCCGTTACATACTCAGTGAGTTGCACCAGGTTTTGCAGTTGCGAGCCGCCACCCGTCAGCACAATGCCAGCAGCCAGCTTATCGGCGTGGCCGGTACGCTGAATTTCGGCATACACCAACTCGATAATTTCCTCCATCCGTGCCTCAATGATGTAGGCTAGGTTCTTGAGGGAAATTTCTTTGGGCGCCCGGTCACGCAGACCGGGGATGCTTACGATTTCATAGTCGGAAGCTTCCTCAGCAATGGCTTTACCAAACTTCACCTTCAACTGCTCGGCCTGGTTTTGCATTACCTGGCAGCCTAGCTTGATGTCGGAGGTTACGATGTTGCCACCGAAAGGCAGTACGGCCGCATGGCGAATGATGCCATCTTTGAAAATGGCCAAGTCAGTGGTACCACCCCCAATATCAATCAGGGCTACACCAGCTTCTTTCTCTTCATCCGACAGTACGGACATAGAAGAAGACAGTGGTTCCAGAATCAGGTTGTCGATTTCTAGACCGGCCTTGGTAACGCACTTGTTAATGTTGTTGATGGCTGTGCTCTGAGCCGTGATGATGTGGAAGTTGCCTTCCAAACGCACGCCCGACATACCTACGGGGTCCATGATACCTTCCTCGTAATCCACCTTGTAGTCTTGGGGCATTACATGGATGATCTGAGAACCGGGCGGGGTCACGAGGCGGTACATATCGCCGGTGAGGCGCTCCACGTCTTCCTGCGTGATTTCGCTATCAGCGGAGGCGCGGGTGATGCTGCCATTATGTTGCAGGCTCTTGATATGCTGGCCGGCAATACCCACGTTCACCACGCCAATGTTGATGCCTGACATTTCTTCGGCCTGCCGAATAGCACGCCGAATAGCATCCACCGTCTTGTCGATGTTGGACACGATACCGCGTACCACGCCTTCCGACACGGCTTTACCCATACCTAATATTTCGAGTTTGCCGAACTCGTTTTTGCGGCCTACAAGGGCACAGATCTTCGTGGTTCCAATGTCGAGGCCGACTACAATCTTGTCGTGTTGCATGGGGATGGGTCGGGTAAAGCTGGCGGGGAAATAGCAGTTGGATGCGGTGTGACTTGGCAAAAATAGCCTTTTTCAGGCCTTAGGAGCAGAAAAAACTACTCGCAAATGATTTGATCTTTGAACTCTACGTTGACGCGGTGGTACGTATCCCAGCCAAGCGCCGGCGGAATTTGACGGTAAAATACCATCAGTTTCGCGAATTTCTCCGAAATATTCTCGGGAAAGCCAAATTCTACTCGTTGGTCGCCCACTTGCTGCGTGAAGGAAACCTTGCCATTGGTGGCAATGAATACTTCAGCTATCTGAGCGCGCCAGAAGGGTTTTTCATCAATATAGCGCAATAATTCGAGGTAACGTTGGCCGGTGGAATCTTGAAAAAAGGAAGCAGCTAACGGAGCGCCGTTTTGCCGGGACACTGGCACCACCCGCGCCGTAAATAACGTCGAGAGCGGCAGCTTGTGGCCATCAGCGTCGAGGTAGGAATCAAGACGCGTATTCGGGTGAACGAGGCGCGCAATAGGGCGGTTTTGGCGCACATCAGCGTGTATGTTACCCGACAAGTCGCGATACACTTGAGCGTCCTTTACAAAAGAATGCGCTTTTAGGCGAGCTTCTAGTGCCGGTAAATCCAATTCGTCGGGCGTACTGCCTTCAATGCGCTCCTCTCCCCCACGCGTGAGCAGGCTGGTTACTTCTCGCTCGCTGATGAAGAAGTTATTGAACTCGTTGCTAATCGTGACGATAACTTGGCCAACGGGCCGGTTGGCTTGCCGTATCCCGGCAAACACCGCCAGCCCACCCAATAACATCAGGCAAGTAGTTGCGAATAAGACATTTTGAACTTTACGCTTGAGCTTCATTCCAGCGAATATGTAAAATATTCCTTAAATCAGGAACCAACTTATCAATATCTCCCGCCCCGACAGTTGCGAGTACGTCGAAATTAGAATCAGCACCGGCATTTGCCAAAATATTGTCCACGGTTTGCAACGACTTTTGAGGGGCCGTTATTTGGGACAAAATCAATTCCGAGGTCACCCCTTCCAGGGGCAACTCCCGAGCCGGGTAGATATCCATCAGCACCACCTCATCGGCCAAACTTAAGCTCTCGGCAAAGCCAGGAGCGAAGTCACGGGTGCGGGTGAACAGATGGGGCTGGAATACAACCCGCAGCTGCCGCCCCGGATACAGCGCCCGCAGAGAACGTAGAAAAGCTTCGATTTCGCGTGGGTGGTGGGCATAATCATCTACATATACTTTCGGCTTCTCGGGTGAACCCGCCGTCACGATGAACTCGAACCGGCGCTTTACGCCTTTATAAGCCGCTACAGCGGCTTGCAACTGCTCAGGGTTTACGCCTTCAAGTTGCGCCACGCAAGCAGCAGCCAGCATATTTTCTACGTTGTGGTAGCCAGGTACTGCTAGCTCCAGTCCTTCTACTGTTCCCTGAAGTCCGTGCAGGGCAAAACGAAATTGGTGCCCATGCGCCGTGATATCCGTGGCGTACAACTCGGGGCCTTGCTCAAGGGTGAGTCCGTAGCGGATTACCTGCACGCCAGCCGGCACCGCTGCCGCCACGCTGGCATCGGCGGTGTGGTTGATGATGAGCGTGCCACCGGGCTGAATCTGGCCCACGAACTGCCGAAACGACTCCACCAGCGCATCTTTGTTGCCGTAGATGTCGAGGTGGTCGGCGTCGGTGCTGGTTACAATGGCAATGCTGGGGTGCAGCGTCAGGAAGCTTCGGTCGTATTCGTCGGCCTCCACCACAATGGGCACCTCCGAATTGTTTGCCGGTGGCAGCAACACGTTCGAACCGAGGTTTACGGAGATGCCGCCGAGGAAGGCCGCGCACGGTACGCCGGCGTGGTGAAGCAAGTGCGCCACCATGCTGCTCGTAGTGGTTTTACCGTGGGTACCCGCTACGGCAATGGTGCGGTGCCCCTGCGTGAGTACGCCAAGCACTTGGCTGCGCTTACGGATATCGTAGCCATTTTTACGTAACCAAGCCCACTCTTGATGGTCTTTGGGAATGGCGGGCGTGAGTACGACGAGCGTTTGCGCTTTGTTCTCGCGCACTACCGCCGGAATGCTTGTAACGGCATCGTCGTAGTGCACCGCAATGCCTTCCGCTGCCAGCGCCTCGGTCAGCGGCGTGCTGGTTTTGTCGTAGCCCGCTACGGTGTGCCCATTGGCTTGAAACCAGCGCGCCAGCGCGGACATGCCAATGCCCCCAATACCGAGGAAGTAGACGTAAGGATATGCAGCGACGGAACTCAAAACGACAATGAATCTAGAATTAGGAAGTAGGAATCTGAGCTTTGCCAACTAGCCTCAACAGCTCATCGACGATGGTAGTGGTAGCCGCAGGACGGGCCAGCTGGCGTACCTGAGTTGCTAGTTGCTGTTGCTGCGCAGGGTTTTGCAAGAGCGCCAGCGCTGTATCGTAGAGTTTGGTGGGAGCTTCCGCATCCGATACCAGAAGGGCGGCATCCTTGCGCACCAGCGCCATGGCGTTTTTGGTTTGATGGTCTTCCGCCACATTGGGCGAAGGCACCAGAATGCTCGGCTTACCCGTAAGGCACAGTTCCGAAACAGATAGCGCCCCGGCCCGGCTGACCACCACATCGGCGGCGGCGTAAGCCAAATCCATGCGTTGCACGAACTCCAGCGCCTTCAGGTTATCAGCGGCGAAGGGAGCGGCTTGCTGTGCGGCTTCCGGGTAATACAGCTTGCCTGTTTGCCACAGCAGTTGCACCCCGGCCGCTTTTAGGCGCAGTAACGCGGTAGCGGTAGCTTGATTGAGGGTGCGGGCTCCGAGGCTCCCTCCTATTACGAGCAGCACAGGTTGGTCTGGTGCGAGGCCGAAAAACTGCCGCGCTTCCAAACGGTTGCCGCTAGCTATTTCGGTACGGACGGGATTGCCAGTGAGAACCAGCTTTTCCTGCGGAAAGAACTTTTCCATACCCTCGTACGCCACACAGATTTTGTTGACGCGGCGGCTCAGCAGCTTGTTCACCAAGCCAGCATAGGAATTCTGCTCTTGGATAAGGCTAGGTATGCTGCGCGAGGTGGCAGCCAGCAGCACCGGCGCCGAAGCATAGCCTCCTACCCCTACCACCACATCGGGCCGGAACTGCTCGATTAGCTTACCAGCCTTGCGGACGGCCCGCATTACCCGAATAGGAAATATCAGGTTCTGGGGGGTGAGTCGGCGCTGCAAGCCGGCAATGTCCAAGCCCACGATTTCGTAGCCAGCTTCGGGTACGCGCGTCATTTCCATGCGGCCGTTAGCGCCCACGAATAGGATTTCGGCATCTGGCTGACGACGGCGTAGCTCATTGGCAATAGCTACTGCCGGGAAGATATGCCCGCCCGTGCCGCCACCGCTGATGATGACGCGTAATGATTCTGAGGCAGTATGGGGCTTCTTAGTGGGCATTTCTTGATTCTCGCAGGATGGCGCAGCGTGTAATGAGTGGATTTCGAAGAACTAGTCAGGCTAAGCGTAAGACGACACTTTCGGTATCCGAGCCGTGTCGGCAGGCTCGCCAACCATGGGGCGAATTTCCCGCTCGCCGCGGCTAACGGCCAAGATGATACCGATGCTGATACCCGTGAAAATGAGTGAGGTACCACCCATACTTAGTAGTGGCAGCGGCAAACCCGTAATGGGGCCTAATCCTACGGCCACGCCCATATTCACCATGGCCTGCAACACTAAACTGAAGGTGAGGCCGGCCGAAAGCAAACCGCCAAAGGCCCCGTAGCTGTTTACTACGGTCAGCAGCCCTCGATAGAGAAAGGCTAAGTACAAAAAGACCACAAAGGCGCCGCCAACCATGCCGTATTCTTCAATGATAACGGCAAAAATGAAGTCGGAATACGGGTGCGGCAGGATGTTACGCTCGGTGCTGTTGCCGGGGCCTTTGCCCGTTACGCCGCCCGTGGCAATGGCAATGTAGCTGTGCTCCAACTGAAACGGCACCGGCTTGCTTTTGTCGGTGAAGCTCTCAATACGGCTTAATACCGTCTTGTAGCGCTGGCCAGAAGAAAGACCGACGCCGCCTACTACCACCCCAATGGCAACCATCACGGCCATCTGCTTGAGGGGCACTCGCCCAATAAACATTAACAGCAAGCAAGTAACAAACAACAACAGCGCCGTAGAAGCGTTGCTTAGGATGATGATACCGCAAATCAAGCCTACCCACAGCATTACAGGGAGCAGCGTGGTTTTGAAATCCTGCACTTGCTGCTGACGGCGGCTGAGCATGGAAGCTAGGTGCGCAATCAGGGCCAGCTTGGCTAAGTCAGAAGGCTGGAAGGTTTGGTTGATAACTGGAATCGTAAGCCAGCGCGAAGCATCATTGAGCGTGGTGCCACCCATGAAATAGGTGAACAGCAGCAACGGCACGGACAGCAGCAGCGCGTACAACGACAGCCGCGAATAGTAGCGGTAGTCGATGCGGTGTGCTAGCCACATAAAGGCTAGCCCCACGAAGATCAGGCCGGTGTGCTTGAGCAGGAAGTATTCGGTATTGCCAGCGCGCTGCTTATAGGCCAGCGTACCGGTGGCGGAATACACCACGGCAATGCTGATGAGCGAGAATAAAATCACGATGCCCCACAGTACTGGGTCACCTTTCAAGTTCTGCCGCAGCCAGTTTTTGACGATGTCCATATAAGGAGTTGGTGAAAGGGTGATTCAGTGATTGATATTGAGCAGGTGGACGGAGTTAAGACAAAGTCTACTGTCTTTGCAACTCCCCTACTGCCGCAGCAAATTGACGGCCTCGGTCCTCGTAGTTTTTAAACAAGTCGAAGGAGGCGCAGGCAGGCGAAAGCAAGACCACGTCGCCGGGCTGCGCTAGCTCGGCAGCGCGCTGCACAGCGGTTGTCACGCTTTGGGTTTCTTCTAAAGAAGAAACCACGGACTGGAAAACGGTGCGCAATTTTTCATTGTCGACACCTAGGCAGATGAGAGCTTTCACTTTCGACTCCGCCAGCGGCACGAGCGTGGTGTAATCGTTGCCTTTGTCGGTGCCGCCCGCTATCCAGATGATTGGTTGCTGAATGCCGTCGAGGGCATACCAAGCCGCTTCTACGTTGGTGGCTTTGCTGTCGTTTATGAAGCGGACGCCGTTGATTTCGCCGACTTGTTGCAAGCGGTGGTCGGCATTGTGAAACGTGGCCAAGCCAGCTTCGATTTCACCGTTCCCCACACCAGCTATGCGGGCACAGAGCACGGCCGCCATCATGTTCTGGCGGTTGTGTTGCCCGATGAGGGGAGACTTTGCGGTATTGACTTTTTCGGTTTCGCTGAAGTAGCCGGGCTTCAAATCCACGCAGATATTTTCCTCGTCTAGATAAAAGGCTCCTTACTGATAGTCGGGGCGGTGGGGGAGGCTGAAGGGCAGTTGCTGCACCGCGCGAAGAGCCGCCTGGAAGTAGCGCTGGATGTTCTCGTCGTCGGCGTTGTAGATGAAGTAGCCGCTGCTATCCTGGTTGCGCATGATGCGCAGCTTGGATTCGGCGTAGCTAGCCAGCGAGTAGTTATACCGGTCGAGGTGGTCGGGGGTGATGTTGAGCAGCACCGAAACCCAAGGCTGGAAATGGTAAGTATCATCAAGCTGGAAGCTGCTGAGCTCTACCACGTAGTACTCGAACTTATCTTCAATAATTTGCTCCGCGAGGCTATAGCCCACGTTACCGGCCAAGCCTACATTGTAGCCCGCCTCTTTTAGCAGGTGATAAGTCAGCAGCGTGGTGGTGGTTTTGCCGTTGGTGCCGGTGATGCAAATGCACTTGGCCTTAGTGTGGCGGCCCGCAAACTCGATTTCCGAAATAATAGGGGTGCCTTTCTCGCGCAGGGCCTGAATGACGGTCGCCTTTTCCGGGATGCCAGGGCTCTTGATTACTTCCTGCGCCTTCAACACCTCCTCCAGCGTGTGCTGGTTTTCTTCGAAAGCAATACCGGCTTGCGCTAGCTTTTCCTTGTACTGGGGTTGAATTGGGCTCTTATCGGACACGAACACGGAGTGGCCTTTGGCCTGCGCTAACAGCGCTGCCCCTACTCCACTTTCGGCCGCTCCTAATACTACAATGTGCATAGTCGATGTTCGTGTTGAATGCCTCGGCGGGCAGAACCCGGCGAGAAAATCATTAGCGCAGTTTTAAAGTAACCAAGGTCAAGACAGCCAGCATGATGCCCACAATCCAGAAGCGCGACACGATTTTAGATTCGTGGTAGCCTAGCTTCTGGTAGTGGTGGTGCAGCGGCGACATGCGCAGCAGGCGTTTGCCTTCGCCGTATTTGCGCCGCGTGTATTTGAAGTAGCTTACCTGCACCATCACCGACAAGCTTTCCACCAAAAACACGCCGCACAGCACCGGAATCAGCAGCTCTTTGCGCACAATCAGGGCCAGTACGGCAATGATGCCACCAATAGCCAACGAGCCCGTATCGCCCATGAACACTTGCGCCGGATACGAATTGTACCACAGAAAGCCCACGCAGGCCCCCACGAAAGCGGTACAGAAAATAACCAGCTCGCCTGAGTTCGGAATGAACATGATGTCGAGGTAATCAGCCAAGAAAGCGTTACCACTCACGAAGCAGAAAACCGCCAGTGTGGTCCCAATAATAGCCGAAGTACCCGCCGCTAGTCCGTCGAGTCCATCGGTGAGGTTGGCCCCGTTGCTCACGGCTGTGATGATGAGGATGACAATCGGGATGTAGAAGAAGGCGTAGTACTCGTTGAAGAAGTCGCCGGCGGTGGCAAATAAGTCGCCGTAGTTCAACTCGTTGTTCTTCAGGAAGGGAACCGTGGTAATCATCAGCTTCACATCCTGATACACCTTGCTGGCATCCACGGCCGACAGTTGGCCATCGGCCAGCAGATATTGCCGCACAGTTACATCGTTGGAAAAAAACAGCACCCAACCCACCGTGAGGCCAAGTCCTACCTGGCCCATAATCTTGAAGCGCCCGGCCAAGCCTTCCTTGTCCTTCTTTACTACCTTAATATAATCGTCGACAAAGCCAATCAGCCCAAGCCAAACCGTGCTGAGCAGCATGAGCACGATGTAGATATTATCGAGCTTGGCAAACAGCAAAACCGGCACCAGAATAGCCAGCAGAATAATAAGGCCGCCCATAGTTGGCGTGCCTTTCTTCGCAAGCTGGCCTTCTAACCCTAAGTCGCGCACTGTCTCACCAATCTGAGCACGTTGCAACACCCGAATCAAGGGCTTGCCGAAGAATTGTGCAATAATGAGAGAGGTAACTACCGCCAGTGCTGCCCGGAACGTAATGTATTGAAACACGCCCGTTCCCGGTATGTGGTGCACTTTGTAGAGATAGTTGAAGAGATAATAAAGCATGAGCGCAGGGTTAGCAGATTGCAGTCAAAAAATGGGCAAGCTGCAAAGATTCCAGTTTTTTAAGGTCAAGCAAGCGTTGTGTTTTTGCAGATTTTCATTAATGGCTCCTTATTTTCCAAGTTGCTCAAACATCTCCTTGAGCACTTTTTTATCATCGAATTCAGCACGGACGCCCTTTACTTCCTGGTAGGTTTCGTGGCCTTTGCCAGCAACTAGCACAATGTCACCGGGGCCGGCGAGCAGCACCGCAGCCCGGATGGCTTCGCGCCGGTCGGGAATGGTAACGACTTTCATTAAGTCCTGCGCCTTGACGCCGGCTTGCATTTCGGTTAGGATTGCCAGCGGATCTTCGAAGCGCGGATTATCGGCCGTGAGTACTACCCGGTCGGAACCCTGACAGGCGAGGTTGGCCATGACCGGCCGTTTGCCAGCGTCGCGGTTGCCGCCGCAGCCCACCACCGTAATTACCTGCTGGCTTGGCTGGCGGATGTCGGCAATAGTATCGAGCACATTTTCTAGCGCGTCGGGCGTGTGAGCGTAGTCAATAATGCCCGTGACATGAGTCTTGAGCGATACAATCGGCTCGAATCGGCCGGGCGCCGAAAGCAACCCCGAAAGCACCGTCAGTACCTCCGACGAATCTTCGCCTAGCAACACGGCCGCGCCATACACGGCTAGCAAATTGTAGGCATTGAAGACCCCAATCAAGCGAAACTGCACCTCACGGCCGTCCACTTCTAAGTACAAGCCATGCACCGCATTTTCAAGCAACTTGCCCCTGAAGGTGGCGGCTCCGCGCAAGGAATACGTTTCGCGGCGGGCAGCCGTGTTTTGCAGCATCACCAGACCCCGCTTATCGTCGGCGTTGGTGAGGGCAAAAGCCGACTTCGGTAGCTGATCGAAAAAGCCTTTTTTGGCTTTCAGATAGTTATCGAAGGTACCGTGGTAATCGAGGTGGTCGTGGGTGAGGTTGGTGAAGATACCCCCGGCAAAGCGCAGCGCCGTGGTGCGATGCTGCACCACCGCGTGCGAGCTAACCTCCATGCAGGCATGGGTGCAACCGGCTTTTACCATGCGAGCCAGCAGCTCGTTTAGCCGAATGGCATCGGGGGTGGTGTGCGTAGCTGGAATTACTTCCTCGTCAATCTGGTTTTGCACCGTGCTAAGCAGGCCGGTGTGGTAGCCTAGCTCCCGCAGCAGTTTGTGCAACAGCGTGGCGCAGGTGGTTTTGCCATTGGTACCCGTTACGCCAATCAGCTGCAAGCTCCGCGACGGGTGCCCGTAGAATGCCGCTGCCATGTGTGCCATTGCCTCGGCTGAGTCGGGCACCTGCACGTACGTGGTGCCGGGTTCCAGCGTGGCCGGCAGACTTTCGCAGATAATAGCCGATACGCCTTGCTGCACTGCATTCGCAATGAAGTGGTGGCCGTCGGTGGCCGCGCCGCGCAACGCGAAAAATACGAAGCCGGGAGCGGCTTGCCGCGAATCGAGCGTGAGGGCCTGCACGGGCACGTCGGTAGCGCCGTGCTGGTTTAGCACGGTTACGTCGGCCAGCAGGGCGAAGAGAGGGGGCGTTATTTCTTTATCAGTCGACAAGGTTGTTCTGTGTTTTTTAGCCCGCAGTGGGCGCTGAGGGTTGCGCAGAAGACGCTGTTTAGGCTTTCTTGGGTTTACTGGTGGCTGCCTGCTGCGTTATCTGCGTTGGTCTTTTCGATGCTTTGCTCTCCGCTTGCTTGGGCTTGGCAGGAGCAGTTGGTTTGCTCTCCGCTTTGCGAGGCTCTGGCTTTTTATCTTCTGGTTTCTTTGCCTCGTTTGAGGAAACTGCGCCTTTTCTGGCCGCTAGCCGAACTTTAGCCGTGGCTGCCAGCTCGCGCGTTTTAGCTTCCAAATCGGTGTCTACGGGAGTCAAGAGCTTGTTCTCGGCTAGCTGACTAGGCGCAGGCGCTACCAGCGGCGCAGGTGCAGCCGTGGAGCGTTGCCCAATGGGTTGCAGCGCCAGCGTAACTACGGTGCCGCGCCGTGCTGGCGAACCAGCTTCCACTGATTGCGTTTTCACGCGGCCAGTCCCGATGGCACGCACCCGCAGGCCACGGTTTTCGAGCAGGAATAGGGCGTCGCGCAACGTTAGGCCGTGTACGTCGGGCACTCGGCCGGGGCGTACGGCCAGCGGCTGCAACGCTAAGGCATCGGCGCCACTATCAGCTTTAGTTGGCACGCGTACCCAATCTTCATCAGGCGTTGCCGTTTCGTTTTTCACCCCGATTTTCTCGAATACCAGCCGCAATTCGTCTTGCATACCCGCTTGCACCACCGGCGTTTTGGCCCGGTTGATGGGCGTGCGAGCCAGCACCGGCCGCTGAGAGGCAGCATCACGCGCCATGGCTTTGTCGGCCACTTCGCGGAACACCGGCGCCGCCACGTCGGCGCCGTAGATGCGGCCTTTCTTGGGCGAGTCAACCACTACAATGCACGAATACTTCGGTTTGTCGGCCGGGAAATAGCCGCAGAAGCTAGTGGAGTAGGTGCGGGTGTACGCGCCGTTCTTGAATTTCCAAGCCGTACCGGTTTTGCCGGCAATGGTGTAATCTTCGGAGCGGATACCGCGGGCCGTACCCTCGGTCACGACGCCTTCCATCATGGCCTTCACTTTAGCCAGCGTCTCATCGGAGCAGATTTTGGGGTTGAGCACCACCGGCTCGAAACGCTCCAGTACCTTATCCACCTGCTTGATTTCCTTCACAATGATGGGCTGCACCTTCACGCCGCCATTAGCCACGGCGTTGTAGAAGGCCAGCGTTTGGAGCGGAGCCAGCTTCAGTTCGTAGCCGATGCTCATGGTGGTGAGCGACGTACGGCTCCAAGAGCGGTCCTGCGGGTCTTTCACATACGGGCGGGCCTCGCCAGCCATCTGGAAGCCGAGCGGCTTGTGCAGCCCGAACCGCTTTAGGTAGTCGGTGTACTTGCCGGGGTTCTTGCTGAACTGCCGATCTACAAGCACTGCCACCCCGATATTGCTGGACTTCTCGAACACCTGCTTCACCGTAATCTTGCCGTAGCCGTGCGAGTCGGTCTTCACGGCCCCACCGATGTACATGCGGCCGTTGCCGGTGTCTACCACTTCGTCGAGCGTCATGTCGGGGTTGTCTTCCAGCACGGCCATTAACGAGGCCAGCTTGAACGTAGAACCCGGCTCGGTACGCCCCTGGTCGGCAATGGCGTAGTTGTAGTCTTCGCGGTAGATGCCCTCGTCCACTTTGCCTAGGTTGGCTACGGCTTTGATTTCGCCGGTCTGCACCTCCATCAGAATCACGCAGCCATACTGCGCGTTGTTGTCCACCAGCGATTTGTAGAGGGCGTTTTCGGCTACGTCCTGAAGGTTGATATCGAGTGTAGTCTTGACGTCGTAGCCATCAATAGGCTTGATTTCGGTGCCGTCGTAGATAGGCTTGTTGCCGCCGGGCAGGCGCTCAAACAAGGCTTCGCCGTCTTTGCCGGCTAGGTGGCGGTTGAAGGTAAACTCCAGGCCTGCTCCGTTCTTGTCTTCGTTGATGAAGCCGATAGTGCGCTGCGCCAACCCACCGAAAGGGCGGAAGCGCTTATCCACCTTCTCGAAAATAACGCCGCCTTTGTTTTTGCCCGCCCGGAAGATGGGCCAAGCCGCAATTTCTTTCTTCTCCTGAAAATTGATTTGCCGCGAGTTCAGCCGTACGTACCGCACGTGCGCCTTTGGGTTGTGCGCATTCTTGAGCTTGCGCTTATATTCCTCTTTGGTTCTATCACCGAAGAACCGTGATAATAATAGCGCCAGAGAATCCACCTTATTATCAAAAAGCTGAGGATCTACTACGCTCGGGTCCCATGCCACTCGGAAAAAGGGCAGCGAAGTTGCCATGATGCTTTTGCCATCATCGGCCACGATGGAGCCACGGGTAGCAAACACGGGCTGATATACCACGCGCCGCTCCTGCTCCAAAGCGCGCCACTTCTCCCCTTCCTTGAACTGGATGTTGCCGACCTTCCAGATAATGGCAGCCGAAAACAGACAGACGCCCAAAAACGCCAGCCGTACCCGGGTTACGATGGATTTCTTAACGCTTCCTTTCATTGCGACGAGTGCTGTTAGCAGGTTGGGAAGCGGCCGGCTGCTCTGTCGCCGGCTCGCCGGTGGCATCCGTCCCGATAGGCACGGGCGGCGCACCTACTTCAATATTCAACGAGTCGATAGGCGCTACGGGCACGGCGTGGCGTAGCGAATCGCGCAGGGCGCGGGCCGCCAACGAATCGGCGGTCAGGATGGGCACTAGGTCCAGGGCCGCCTCATCAAGGCGACCGGAGGGAACCTCAATACGGAACGGCGGCGACGAGCTTTCGATCAAGCCGTAGGCGGCCACCTTGCGGGCTACCTCGCTCTGCTTGCTGGCCTCCATGTAGTCGGACTTCAGAGTGGTGTAGTCGGCGCGCAAGTCTTCGGTTTCCAGCTTCAACTTCTGAATGGCGCGGTTCATCCGGGTGGCGTAGTGCGTGTTGCCGATGTACACCAAAATCAGAAACATCACGAACAGCACGTGCGGCAGGTAGCGCACCGGCAACCCCTCCCGAAACAGCCCGTCCATGCGCGTAACGCGCTCCAGCAGCGTGAACACGCTCCAAGAGCTGCGCGGACCCACCGGACGCGTTGGCCGGGGCGCTTTGGGCTCGGGTTGTGGCTTCTTGAACTCTGGCTCGGGCGTCGGCATCACTACCGGCTCAGGCGCAGCCACAAACTCTGGCACCACAGCACGAGGTGCGTTGGTGCGAGGCTGCTTAGCGACGGGTTTTACAGTATTGGTTGCCACTCGGTTGTTTTATGGTTGGTTGCTGCGCAGAGCGCAGAAAATATCAGGACACAGGTCTTTCAGCCTTTTCGAACGGCCACCCGCAGCTTTGCGCTCCGGGCTCGGCTGTTGGCGGCCACTTCTTCGGCCGAAGCCTCCACGGGTTTGCGGGTTACTACGTCGAAGGGTTGGTTGGTATTGCCAAAGAGGTCTTTTTCCGCTTCGCCAAAGAATTTGCCCTTGGCCATGAAATTCTTCACTAGTCGGTCTTCCAAGGAATGATAGCTCATCACTACTAGGCGCCCACCGGGGCGAAGCACCTGCGCAGTGGCTGACAACATTTCTTGTAAGGCCTCCATTTCTTCGTTAGCCTCGATGCGCAGCGCTTGAAAAACCTGCGCCAAGTACTTGTTTTCCTTGCCACGCGGCGTACAGCTAGAAATAGCCTTCTTCAGTTCGGCAATGGTGTTGATGCTTTGTCCGCGCCGGGCCGAAACCACCGTTTGGGCCAGCGTGCGGGCGTTGGTTACTTCGCCGTACATGCCGAAAATGCGGTGCAAGTCGGCCTCCGGGTAGTCGTTGATGATGTCGGCGGCGGTGGGGCCGTCTTCGGCGTTCATGCGCATGTCCAGCGGCCCGTCAAAACGGGTACTGAAGCCCCGCTCCGGTGTATCGAACTGGTGCGACGACACGCCCAAATCAGCCAGCAAGCCATCCAAGGGCAATGCGTTGCGGTTCTTTAGCTCGGTATACAGCTCCCGGAAGTTAGCCCGCACGAAAGTGAACTGCGGGCGCGCCAGCTTCTCGGCTTCGCGTTCAGCATCGGCATCTTGGTCGAAGCTGTAGAGGTGGCCGGTGGTCAGGTGATCCAATATGCGAGCCGAATGGCCGCCACCACCGAAGGTCACGTCTACGTAGCGGCCGTCGGGTTGCAGGTTGAGCGCCTCTAGGCACTCGCGCAGCATCACCGGGCGGTGGTAAGCAGCATCGTTGAGGTAGTCGGGATTTGTGCTCATGCGGCCAGGGGGCCGCCAGGGCCATTTTCAGTGGTAAGAAATTTTTGGGCCAGCTTCGAGAAGCTCTGCTGGTCCTTGATCAGGTACTCATCATAGCGAACAGGGTCCCAGATTTCGCACCGGTTGCCTAGCCCCACAATAATGGCTTCCTTCTCGATGCCCGAGTAGCGGACCATGGTTCGGGGCAGCATAAACCGCCCGATGGTATCTAATTCTACCTCCGTCATGCCCCGGAAGAAGTTACGCTGAAACTGACGGTACTCTTCGTTGAATTCGTCGAGTGCCATCACCTTATCGTGAATAATGCGCCACGACTCCCGCGGGTACAGCACCAGACAAGGTTCAAACCCACGCACCAACACGAGCTGGTTGCCCGAGGCTTCCGGCAAGTTGCCTTTCACCTTGGCCGGCAGCACTAGCCGCCCTTTCGGGTCCAGCTTGCATTCGTATTCGCCGGAGAGCAGGTTCATGGATTGAGGCAGGGCAGTAGGGAGGGATGTTAGCAAAAGTACACAATGCCCTAGAAAAGGCAACCACGATTTACCATTTTCTACCACTATTCAAAAAAGCTGTTTCCAAGCAATGGATGCAGTTTTCAGCACTTAACTAAAGATTTTAGCCAAGGTTATGAGAGGGCTAAAAGCCTGTTTTGACAGAATGTCAGTACAATAAATCAACCACTAGATATTGCCTGCTAGAAGTACTACTGCAGAGCTTACACTATGAAACCAGGCCTTACCAAAAGCTAACCTCCATAGGAATCAGCCGCACGATAAAATGGACTGCTTAACTAAAGAGCCAGCTAGTTGAGACGCCTGCGGCTTGCTTCATTGCATTAGCAATGTTTACCCATCAACTTCATTCCCAATGTCAGCCGTATTCCGCACCTTTTGGCTAGCGCGGTGGTTTGTATCTTTGTGCAGATGAAGCGTCCTCTCTCCCATCGGTTGTTCAGCACGTTGCTGGCTTTGCTCGTTCTCGCCGCCTCGGTGGGGATGACGGTGCAGCAGCATACCTGCCATCTGAGTGGAAGCCGGACGGCCTCGATTATCTTCTCAACGCCGCAGCACCGCTGCCTGGCTCCCAAGCCAGCCTCTGAGCGGCACGCCCATTCCAGCCAAGCACAACTGAAAGTTGCTTGCTGCGACTTCAGTGCTCATCTGCACAAGCTGGATGCGCCCACATCAGGGATTGTGTGGGCGAAGCTGCTGCCTTCGCCATTTGTGGCTCCGTGGTGGCCAACTCCAACCTGGCCGGCCTTGCCCCCTGCCCTGCTGATTACGCAGGCCGATGCTTGGCATGCCGCCGACAGTTCGCCCCCGTTGCGGGCAGGGCGGGTTCTGCTTTCCTTTATTGGAATGCTGGTTGTTTAACATTCATTCCACGCTAGCCCTGAATGCTGGCGCATGAGAAGCCGCGCACTATAGCACTCGGCTATTTTCCTCCGGAATGAATGTTAACTTACTAGTACTATGCAACTTCCTTTGAGGCCACGCCTTACCGCTACCCTTGGCTTGCTGCTGAGTGGCTCGGTTGCTGCGCTGGCCCAATCATCTACTGACCTGTTGGCCCCCGTGCGGGGCCAGGTGACGGACGCTACGGCGGCCAAGCCGTTGCCGGGCGCCGTGATCCGCTGGCTTGGCACCACCGATGCCGCCACCACCGACAATGCCGGCGGCTTTGCGCTGCCACGGCCTGCTCGCGCCCAAGACAACCGTTTAATTATCAACGCCCTCGGCTACGGTGCCGATACCGTTGCCGTAGCTACCACTGGCAGCCCGTACGTGCGGGTAGCACTGCGGCCAAGTGCTGAGCTAGGCGAAGTTAAAGTGGAAGGCCGTGCGCCTTCTTATTCCTCTCTTACGCCCACCAACACGCAGGTTATCACCAGCCGAGACTTAACGAAATCGGCTTGCTGCAACCTGGCGGAAAGCTTTGAAACCAACGCCGCCGTAGAGGTTTCAACCACCGATGCCGTATCCGGGGCCAAGCAGATCCAGTTGCTCGGGCTTGATGGCGCCTACTCGTTGCTGACTGTCGACAATCTGCCGGCTTTGCGTGGTCTCTCTACCCCGTACCGCCTCAATTATCTGTCCGGCACCTGGATTGAGAGCATCGACATCATCAAGGGCATGGGCTCGGTGGTGAACGGCTACGAAAGCATTTCGGGCCAAGTAAACGTACGCCTCAAAGAGCCAGACAAAGCAGAGCGTTTGCTGTTCAATGCCTATGGCAACGACCTCGGCAAGTTCGACCTCAACCTGAATCTGGCTACGCCCCTGAGCAAGAAGGTATCGACTACTCTGCTACTGCACTCCGACCACCTAGGCCGCCGCGTCGACCGGAACAAGGACGGGTTTATGGACTTGCCCTTGGCCACGCAGTACAACGTGTTCAACAAGTGGAAGTACCTGTCGGGCAAAGGACTAGTGACGGAAATTGGATTGGGGGCGCTACGCGAAACCCGGGAAGGCGGGCAGTTAAGCTTCCGACCCGGTGCAGACGATGCGTATCGACAGAGCTACGGCTTTACCAACCGCACGAATCGGTACACGGGCTTCGCGAAAACCTCGTATACCTGGCCAGGACGCCCTTATCAAAGCCTCGGGCTGTTGCTGAGCGGCACCCACCACAACTTCAACTCCACGTATTCTTACAAGCAGGCCCCGTTCGAGCCGCGGCAGTACGACGGTACCCAGCGCACCGGCCTTGCCACGCTGCTCTTTCAGAGCGTGCTAGGCACCACGGCGCACACTTACCGCGTGGGTTTAAGCTATTTGCACGACAACTACCAGGAGGTATTTTGCAATGGCATCAACTATCTGAATGAGACGCCGGAGGCGCGCTATGCTCGGGAGCACCGCAACCGCCTAGAGAACGTGCCCGGTGGTTTTGCGGAGTATACCTACCAAAACTCGCGCAATCTGACCTTGGTCGGTGGCCTGCGCCTCGACCGGCACAACCTCTACGGCTGGCAGCTCACGCCTCGCTTCAATTTGAAGTATGATGCCACCAAAAACTCGGTGCTGCGCCTGGCGGCCGGTACGGGCTTCCGGGTAGCTAACCCTATTGCTGACAATATTGGCTCGTTGCTCAGCTCCCGCGAATTCGTAATTGCGCCAAATCTGCGCCCTGAAAAAGCCTGGAACGTCGGCGGCAGCGTCACGCAGTACTTCATAGTGGCCGGCCGCAATGCCACTTTCGTGACCGACTACTACCACACCGAGTTCCAGAACCAAGCAGTAGTCGATATGTACACCGTGCCTAGCTTGCTGCTGATAAACAACCTAGAGCCCGGTGGCCGCTCCTTCTCGCGGAGTTTCCAGGCCGAAGTGCAGGTGGAACCCGTCAAAGGCCTCACGACAAAAGCGGCTTATAAATACCTGGACGTGAAAACTTCTTACGAAGGTCAGTTGCTGCGCCGCCCCATGACGGTACCACACCGGCTGTTCTTCAACGTAGGGTACGCAACTGCCTTCGATAAATGGCGGGCCGACTTCACCGTGCAAGCCTTTGGGCAACGCCCCTTAGCGCCGCACCCAAATGAAGCAGGGCACCAGCACGGCGCCGGCCAGATGACTCTGCCCTATTCGCCGCGCTTTGCCCTGCTCAACACGCAACTCACGCGCGCTTTCAAACGCTTCGAGGTGTACGCCGGGGTTGAAAACCTAACCAATTACCGCCAAAACAACCCTATTCAAAACGCCGCTACGCCTTTCGAGCAAGGTTTTGATGCGGCTATGGTTTATGGCCCCACGTATGGCCGCCTGACTTATGCTGGGCTGCGTTTTCGGCTAGAGTAGTACCCGGCAAATCAGTCACTAATATTAGAAACGGCACAGTTTTCGTCTTTTCTTTCGTTGTCTTTCTCAAGCTTTTCCGCGCTTCAGCGCTAACCTTTGTATCCTATGAAATCCTTCAAAACCTTCCTGCTGGCCCTGTTCACACTGCTGACAACTCAGGTGGCACAAGCACAAACTGCTCCTAAGTCGAAAGCAAAAACCGCTGGCACCGAGCAAGTACAGATGAAGACCTCCGCTGTCTGCGACATGTGCAAGACTCGTCTCGAAAAAGCCATGGCCTATGAAAAGGGCGTGCAGGCCGCCGTTCTGGATGTGCCTACGCAGGTGCTCACCGTCACCTACCGCCCCGATAAGACCTCGCCGGAAAACCTGCGCACCGCCGTGCAAAAAACCGGTTACGACGCCGACACTCAGCCCGCCGACGCCCGCGCCTACGACCATCTGCCGGACTGCTGCAAGAAAACCAACGCAGTACACACCAGCGAAGGCAGCAAGTAGTAGCCTACCAAGCATAGACGCAACGTAATAAAAAAGGCTCTTCTGTAGTAGGAGAGCCTTTTTTATTACGCAGCGTCTTATTTAGCTATTAGGTTTGCTTGGCCGAGCCAACACTCCAAGCTTACTTGGTTTGCCACAGCCGCCACCACGGCAAATAGGGCTGGTCGTGGTGCTCGTAGTGGTACCCGAAAAAGTAGCAGCTCACAAAAGCCCATAAGTGGTGACGAAACTGGCTGCGCGACTTGTGCGGATTATCGGGGGCATGTTCGCCGCGGTGCGGTAAATAGGTGCCGAAGAAAAACAGCTGTAGCGTGGCCAAAACGGCGGGTATCATCCAGAAGGCAATAACATTCACCTGCGGGAAATACAGCTTCAACACGTTGTAAGTGGCGGCCATCAACAGCACTTGCCACACGGTTACATAGTTCCAGGCGAAGCGCACAAACCACGGCAGAAAGCCGGGATGATGGCCGTCGTGGAAGTCAGGGTCATCGTCGGTGCCGACGTGGCGGTGGTGCTGGTGGTGCTTGGGCAGCATCTGGGGAAACCAGTTGAAGGCAAACAAACCCGCCGCTACCGTGCCTAAAACGTTGTTTAGGCGCTTGTTCGGACTCACCACTCCGTGCATGGCGTCGTGCGCCGTAATGAAAAGGCCAGTGTAGAGGTGAGTTTGCAGCAACGCCAACAGATACGGCCCGGGAGTAGTCCAGTCGGGCTGATAGGCTGCCAACAGAAACGCTAGTAGTCCCGCCCAAGCTCCCATAAGCAACAGTGCTGCTGCCACGCCCTTGTAGCCAAGCGGCGCGGGCTTAATCCTTGAGGGAGAGTAGCTTACTGACTGCGTAAGGGGAACCATAACGTGAAGTTAACTCAGGAAAAGTGGCGAAAACAGCCTCACTTAGCTGCTTAATTACGCCGCAGCCACAGGATACGTTCAGCACTCATCTCACAAAAATACTTCTAGCTGTTGGTCTTTTATAGCGCTAACAGCGCGTCGCGGACTTGCTCCATCAGCCACATAGGCGTGCTGGTAGCGCCGCAGATACCCACCGACTGCCCCGGCTGGAACCACTTCGGGCAAATTTCTTCCACCTTGGAAATAAAGTGCGTCGCCGGATTCGTATCCTTGCAGACTTGGTAAAGCACTTTGCCGTTCGAGCTTTTCGTGCCCGACACAAACACAATCTGGTCGTATTGCTCGGCGAATCGGCGTAGGTCTTTGTCGCGGTTGCTTACCTGCCGGCAGATGGTGTCGTTGGCATTGATTTGGTAGCCACGCTGCTCGAGTTCACCTTTGATGCGGTAGAACGAGTCAGTGCTTTTGGTGGTCTGGCTGTAGAGCGTGATGTTGGACGGCAGCTCGTGACGCAGTAATTCATCGAGGCTCTCAAATACCACGGCATTACCGCTGGTTTGACCCAAAAGGCCGCGCACCTCGGCATGACCGTGCTTGCCGTAAATGAAAATCTTTTCTTGCTTGTCGTAGCTGGTTTTGATGCGGTTTTGCAGCTTAAGCACCACCGGGCAAGAGGCATCAATAAGCGTCAGGTTGTTTTCGAGCGCCATTTGATACGTACTCGGTGGCTCACCGTGCGCCCGAATCAAGACAGCCTCGTTACGAAGCTGCTCGAACTGCTCGTACCCGATAATGCGCAGACCCCGTTTTTCCAGGCGCTGCACTTCTTCATCGTTGTGCACGATGTCGCCTAGGCAATACAAGTAGCCTTGTTCTTCGAGGATGTCTTCGGCCATCTGAATGGCATAGATAACGCCGAAGCAAAAGCCGGAATTAGGGTCGATACGGACGCTCAGGTGTTGCGGCATAACGCAGGAATAACCGCGGATGGGGTCGGAAGGTTATGAGGTTGTTGTTTAGCTGACCACAAAAAATACGCAATCTTACTTGAAACCGGATGTAGGCCCGATGGTTCAGCTTACATGCGCCTAAATACGTGCTGGCCTTCGAGGTCCTGAATCAGTTGCTCGTCCAGCGGACTATCTTTCAATACCGCGTTATCAAGCCAGAAAGCGGAGTTGTAAGGCCGGGCCATCACTTGCTGTAAATCTTTGCTTTTGCGAGGTACATCAGCATACGCATGCCCAGACAAGCGCGGCGTGTACTGATAGAAAAAGAAGTTGCCCGCTACATGCGTGCTGTCAACTTTACCATTGGCGTGCCGCGTTACCAGCCTGCACTGCGCGCGGGTACTGGCCAAGCGCGTAAGCGAATCAGCCACCGGCGTATAATCCGATACCACCCGAAAAGCGTCCGATTCAATGTGCGTGCCGGGAACACCGTTCAGGCTGAGCAGGCTACTCGCCGAAAACAGCATTTCCCGTCGGTGCAGGGCCGCCGTCTGCCGATCAATATAGAGCAGACCGCTAGGAGCCGTTTTGGTTACGCTCATTTTCGGCTCGAAGTAGATGACGGCCAGTTCTCGCCCCTGGCTGGTCTGGATTTCCTTGAGCGTAAAATCAAATTGCTGTAGCGCCTGCGGCCCGAGCGGGGTTAGCAGTTTCGCACGCGCGGGGTGGGTAATGAACGTGGGCAGCACCACCCGAATAATAGCCGAAAAATTGGTAAACGTGAAGCCGCCCGGCCGCACAGCGTAGCGGCTCTCGCCTAAGTCCCACCCTTCTATCTGCCGGTTGTTGAACTTGACATCATAAAAGGCATCGAAAAATTCGCAGTACGTCCCGTTGTGGCGGGTTTTCTGGCGGTAGAAAGCCTTGCCGTAATAGGCTTGTTTTTCGTGCCGAAGCAGTTTGGCCGAAGCCCGCTGCACCAGTTCTCGCGCTTCCGATTCGGGGTTGCGGACCCGTACTTCTGGCAAGGCCACCGCATTGGCCGGCAGCACCACCGTTAAAGGCGTGGCGGTAGTGCTTACCTGCACCGTAGTGGGCGCGTAGCCGATGCAAAGCACTTCCAGTTGCTGCGGCAACGACGAAACCCGCAAGCTGAATTCGCCTGCTTCGTTGGTGGCGGTGCCTTGTTGACTGCCTTTCACGCCCACGCTGGCATAAGGGACCGGCCGCTGCAACTCGTCCACGACTTGCCCCGTCAAGGTGACGCTCTGCGCTAATACAAGCTGCCCTGCTAGCAATAGGGCACTAAACAGAAGTGGCAGCTTCATTAGGTTGAAGTTTGTAGCAAAATCCTGGTCTGCGCTGTGCGGCGGTTACTCTTGAGTATCCTTCCTGCTCTTGCGTGGCTTTGTTCAACAAAAAACTCAACCATTGCGTGTTTGCGGTTGCCGGAAAATAAGGTTAACCGCTTGTAGTTTACAGCCAACCAGGCAAAAAAGAAGCTCCCAATTGGGAGCTTCTACCATGGAGAGGCGCTACGGCTAGAGTTGGGTCAGCTTCTGCGCATCAGCTTCGGAAATGTGGCCTCGGTCGACCATAAAGTTGCGTACTAGCCCGAATGATTCGGGGTCGAGGCCGGACTTGGGATGCTGGAGCAACGTGTTCAGCAAGAACTGTCGGTCTTCGTCAACATGCTGGCTTAAACCAAGAAAAGAGGGCAGGTTGCTTTCCACGCTAAGGCGCAGAAAACGTATTTCGGCACTGTTGGCATCTAATTTTATTGCCTCATCAAACTGCTTCGCAGCGTTCTGCACGTACGTTAGCTTGTTGAACATCGAGGCGTCGCGGGCCCGGATGGCTTCGGCGGCCGCCTTGTAGGCCAGCACCACAGCGTCTTGCTGACGGTAAGCGGACATTAGCTGGTAAAACTTCTCGCCGGCTTCTTTGCTGGTAGCAGCCTCTTGGTATTGACGGCGCAGATTGGAAACAGAATAGGGCATTTTTTCAATTAAAAGCGGAGAATCAAAAATCAAGGAAGGCTGCGCCGGAGCCGGGGTAGTTTTTAATTCAGAAAGCGAAATAAGACCAGCAACAAGGAAAAGGCAGCGACGGAAATACGGCTTCACTTAGCAGAAGATTCGTGGATGAATGGGCTGTCGTTGTGTTACCAAGCAACGTATTAAATTGCTCGAAGGCGGTAACGAAAGTACGAACCCATCAGCAAAAGCAGCTTGGTGTTGTCGGGGACGCGCACCCGCTCTCCCAAAATCCGTGCCGCCGACAGCTGCCGAATCTTGTGAAATAGCTTGAGGTAATATACATAGGCCAGGTACACCCCAAGCCGGGCCGAGCGGGGCAGTTGCATGATACCCACGTACGCGGCATCAAAATCGGCCCGGATATCCGCCTCGATTTCCTGCTTTGTACCATCATCAAACCGCTCGTACGTGACGCCGGGAAAGTACACCCGACCCCGCTCGTCGTAGTCGGAACGAATGTCGCGCAGAAAGTTCACCTTCTGAAACGCCGAGCCTAGCCGCCGCGCCGGCTCCCGCAGCCGCTGGAACATAGCCTCGTCGCCCTCGCAAAAAATGCGCAAGCACATCAGTCCCACCACTTCCGCCGAGCCGTAGATGTACTTCTCGTAAAGAGACTGGTTGTAGCTGCGGTCGTCGAGGTCCATTTCCATGCTATACAGAAAGGCATCGATGAACTCTCGGTCGATGTTGTAGGTGTGCACTACATCCTGAAACGCGTGCAGTACAGGGTTCAAGCTTATTTTTCGCGCCAGGGCTTCGTCCGTCTGCCGTTTGAAATCAGTGAATAGCGCCGCCTTGTCGTGGTCGTGGAAGGTATCCACGATTTCATCGGCCCACCGCACGAAGCCATACACGGCATACACTGGCAGGTGAAACCGCCCTTCGAGCGTGCGGATGCCGAGCGTAAAAGACGTGCTGTAGCGCTGCGTGATGAGTTTGCTGCACGCACGGCTGGTTTCAGTGAATAATGCGACGTGGTCCAAGGTGGGAGTTAGTAACTGAGTGGCTGAGTGAAGATAAATAGAACTCTCTATTCTGGTAGAAAGAAGTAAAAGCGTCCTCAGTGCGCCAGTTCAGGCACCACAGGCTTTTTCAAAACAGGAAACTCCTTCTCTATTTCTCCGGCCACTACCTGGCCGGAAATCAGGGAGGGCGGCACACCTGGGCCGGGCACGGTTAGCTGGCCAGTAAAGTACAGGTTGCTCACCTTATTGCTTTTAAGGGAGGGCTTCAGAATAGCCGTTTGGCGCAAAGTATTAGCCAAGCCGTACGCATTGCCCTTGTAGCTATGATAGTCCTGTACGAAATCCTGGTGGGCGTAGCTGCGCTTGAACACCACCGCGTCGCGGATGCTGTGGCCGCAATGGCGCTCCAACCGATCCATGATGAGGTGGTAGTAGTGCTCCCGCGTCTGCTCCGGGTCGGGCAAATTGGGCGCCACCGGAATCAGCAGGAAGAGGTTTTCGCAGCCGGGAGGTGCCACGCTTGGGTCCGTTACGCTGGGCGTGGAGGCATAGAACAGCGGGCGGCTCGGCCACTTGGGTTGCTCGTATATCTCCTCGGCGTGCAGCGCGAAGTCTTCGTCGAAAAACAGATTGTGATGGCGCAGCTTGTCGAGCCGCTTGTTCACACCCAAATAAAACAGCAACGACGACGGCGCCATGGTACGCTTGTCCCAGTAGGCTTCGCTGTAGTGGCGCCACGCGGGGGCCAACAGGTGCTGCTCGGCGTGGTGATAGTCGGCGCCGGCTACTACGATGTCGGCGGGGCGGAAGCCGGTGGCGGTTTGTACGCCGGTGGCGCGGCCGTTTTCCACTTCTATCTGCTGCACTTCTTGGTTGTATTCCAGGGTTACGCCCTGCTCTTGCGCCAGCTTCACCATGCCTTCCACTATCTTGTGCATGCCGCCCATGGGGTACCAGGTGCCCAGCGCCAAGTCGGCGTAGTTCATGAGCGAGTACAGGGCGGGCGTGTTTTCGGAAGTGGCCCCCAGGAAAAGAATTGGAAACTCGACCAGCTCCAACAAACGCGAATCCTTGAAGAATTTGCGCACGTGCTTGTGCATACTTTGCAATAAATCGAGCCGCAGGGCATCTATCAGCAGGCGCGGATCGGCAAACTCTAGCAAAGAGCGGCCGGGCATGTGCACGAATTTGCCGATGCCAACTTCATACTTATAGGCGGCCTGCCGCAGAAACTCATCGAGCCGGGCGGCGCTACCGGGTTCGTAGCGCTCAAACAACGCCCGTAGCTCGCTCATGGCCGCTGGAATATCTACCGCCTCGGGCCCCTTGAAAACCACCTGATACGACGGGTCGAGCCGGACCAAATCGTAGTAATCAGCTACTTTCTTGCCGAAGCGGGCGAAATATTGCTCGAAAATGTCCGGCATCCAGTACCAGCTCGGCCCCATATCAAAGGTGAAGCCCTCGGCTTTGAACACCCTAGCCCGGCCGCCGGGCCCTTCGTTCTTTTCCAGAACCGTAACGCGGTAGCCGCGCTGCGCCAACGAAGTAGCCGCCGACAGGCCCGCGAAACCGGACCCGATAACAATCACATGTTTACTCACAGAGTCGAATCACTGATTTGCGCTGTATTTATTTGATTTCGCTGACGCTACTCCCGCAAAGGTGAAGAATCAAGCCGTAACCCGCTGGCTGTTGCCAGGTAGCAGGCATTGTAGCCGAACAGCATTCCTAAGATACCGGCGAAGGCAGCAGAGGTTTTAATTAACTCGTTGATCGGTGAAATAAGCTTGCCTTATGCCGAACTGCGGTAAAACAAACCGGGCCGCGAACAGCGCCATATCAGCGTCGTTCGCGGCCCGTGATACGCCCGGGGCGGGGTATACTCTCTCCCTATTCCCTACTCGCCGGGGGCGTATGTCTTAAGCGCATCCTTTAGCTCCTTGCGGGCAATGTGAATGCGGTTTTTGACGGTGCCAATCGGAATTTGCAGCTTCTCCGCAATTTCCAGGTACTTATAGCCAATGTAGTACATCATGAACGGCGTCCGGTAATCGGCCGACAAGCCAGCAATGGCTTGGTTGATGTCCGTTACTACGAAGTCGGAGGTAGCACCGTTGTGGGTAATGTAATTTTCGTCGGTGTTGAAGTACTGAAAGTACTCTGTGCTGTCAATGTTGCTGTTGCGCTTCGTTATCTTATTGTAATTGTTGATAAACGTGTTGCGCATGATGGTATACAACCAGGCTTTCAAGTTGGTACCAGCTTTAAACTTGTCTTTGTTCAATAACGCTTTAAGCAAAGTCTCCTGTACTAGATCCTTCGCATCATCAGCGTCGCGGGTCAGGTTCATCGCCACGGGCTTTAGAGAGTAAGAAATCTTCTGTACTTGACTGGTAAATTCCAAAGAGGTCATACTGTTTAGCTTTTCGTGGCAAAAGGTTAAACAAATATACGAGCCAAATTTAAAGTCGGGTAACGCTGCGTCAACTATTTTTCGTCCCCCTCCCAACTGCTTGTATAGCGTTAAGCAAAGTACGAAGCGCCTGATTATCAGGACAATTTACCACGAATAAAATTCAGCAGTGCTCGGTTTTGCATGCTTCGCTATATTCCTAAAACGCTCGATAAACGTTTGTTTATCCTAGACAAAAGCAGGTTTTATTGAGATAAAATCTCAGCTAGAAATTTCCTTTAAACAGGTTAATTTTTTGTTACTCCTTGGTCTTTGCTACTAGTTGAAGCTCGTCGGCTAAGGCTAAAAACTCGGGCATGTACCGAAAACGAGTAGCATTGACTGGCATTTCCAACCCCTCCATATGGGCTAAAGGCCCATAAAAGCACAGCAGTTTGTCGGGACCCAGAACCGCTAGGCTACTTATAAAATCCTGTATCTGGTCTCGCTCGGGAAGGGCTGTCATCACGGTACACAGCGCATACGGCTGGTAGGTAGCACAAACGGCTTGCAGTTCTTTGGTAGGCAAGTTTTGACCTAAATACAGCACGTGTTGCCCTCGCGCACGCAAAGCGTAGTTCATAAACAACAAGGCCAGCTCGTGCATCTCCCCTTCCGGCAGAAACAACACCCACCGATGCGTTGAGGTAGGCTGCACCGAGGCGAGGCTATCGGTGGCAGCTATCATCTTTTGGCGCACCAGATTGGTAACCAAGTGTTCTTGCGCCGGATTCACGCTGCCGGCTTGCCACATGACCCCTATGCGCTGCAAAAACGGATACACTACGTGCATAACCGCCGCCTCGAAACCCAACTGCTGCGTGGCTAGGTTAAGCAAATAGCTGAGTTGGGGCTCGTTCATGTCAAGCATAGCAGCCAACAGACTGTTTACTTGCTGACAATAGTTATGCGCGTCTTCGTTGCAGGATATAACTGCTTGGCACAGTTCTTCTTCGCTAAGCTGCGCAACTTTGGAGATGCGGTAGCCCTGCCCGCAAAGGGTCGCTACATTCAGGAGCCGACGCAGATCATCATCGCAATAGGTCCGGATGTTGGTAGCGGTGCGCACGGGCCGCAAAATGCCGTAGCGCTGCTCCCACATGCGGATAGTATGCGCCTTAATGCCAGAAAGCTGCTCTAGGTCACTGATTGAAAATTGTCCCACGGCTAGCTATCCTTTCTTTCCAACTGCTTGCTCATGCTCGTACCAGCGGGCTGCCGCAGCGTGCGCGCAGGGGCTGGCTTGCGCAAGGCCAGCACAAAGTAGCGCGGCGACACCCACAGCATGCCAAACTCTTCGGAGTTGTCGCGGCTGGTGGTTTTATGATGCATTTTGTGCGCCATATTCAAAGCGCGCAAGTATGTGTTGCGCGATTTACGCCAGAAGCGCATCCGCCCATGAATCAGCACGTCGTGCACGAAAAAGTACACCGTACCATACGCCGCAATGCCCACTCCCATCCAGAAGCGAAAATCCTTTTCGGGAGTGCCATACACGATAAGCAGCGCCGAAAGGGCACCGTAGAACAGAAAGAAAAAATCGTTACGCTCGAAATGGTGCGGATGCCGCACATGGTGCGAGCGGTGCAGAAACCACAATGGCCCATGCAACACAAACTTGTGCATGAACCACGCAATAAATTCCATTCCGAGAAAAGTAGCCGCGGTAGTGGCTACGGCTGCCGTTGTTGTCATATAGCTCAGCTAACCACAGGAAGAGGCAGATGTTTGAAAGATTTACAGAGAGCAAGGCGCAAAAAAGCAAAAACAGTAGCCCTATCTGCCTTTCTGTGGGTTTCGCAAAGCCAGTATCCGCTGTTCAACTCGCAGTATAGCAAGCTAAGCGGCGAATAGCAGCGTGCGAAAGAGGCTCGCTCTCGAAAGTAACTTATAGACCTACAGAGGCTAGTTTAGTTTTCCCAGTTCATCTTTTCCTTCGCTAGGAAGGCGGCAATACCCCGGCGGCAGTCCAGAGAGCCACGCGCTTCGGCGTTCATTTGCGCGGCGTAGCGTAAGCTGTCTTCCAGCGGCATTTCCGGTATGCGAGCCAACATTTCCTTGGTTAGCTCCATGCTGTGGCTGGAATTTTCGACGCACAGCCGCCGGGCGAAAGTGTAAACGTGCGCTGCAAGCGCTTCGGCAGGCACCACCTCATTGATAAGGTGTAAGTCCAGGGCTTTGGGAGCTAGAACAGCGTCGCCGGTGAGCAGGAATTGCTTGGTACGCGCCTCCCCAATTTTGCGCAGCAAAAATACGCTGACGATAGCGGGCAAAAAACCGATCTTCACTTCGGTGTAGCCAAACCGAGCTTCGGGCACGGCAAAAGCGAAGTCGCAAATAGTAGCCAGGCCGCAACCGCCGGCTAGTGCGTGGCCTTGCACCTGGGCAATCACCACTTTTTTGAGGGTGTAAATCTGGTGGAATAGCTGCATCAGGTGCGTGGAATCGGCCAGATTATCGGTGTAGCCGAAGCTTTGCAGCTCCTGAATATAGGCCAAGTCGGCACCGGCGCAAAAGGCTTCGCCTTCGGCTCGTAACACAATTACTTTGCAGGCTTCATCGTCTTCTGCAAAATCGAAGGCCAGCTTCAACTCGGTTACCATCTCGGCGCTGAGGGCATTGCGTTTTTCGGGACGATGGAGGGTGATATAACCAATGGCGTCTTGCGCCTCGTAGCGGATGAAGCGCAAGGCTTCCAGCTCTTGGGTGGGCATGTTATCCATGGAATTCCGGGTTATGACAACGGTGAGAAACGGCGTGCGGCTAGTAGGGCAAAGCCCCACAGCCGGACAGCACGGATTTAAATCAGCATCAACCAAACCTAACGAAAAGGAAGCGCTCTTAAAACTATATAGCGAGCAAGCAAGCAAACCGGTTTCGGTGGGGTTTAGTTTGCGGGCGTTATCGAGGACAGCTTATGAACATAGGCCCCTTGCGTTGTGAGGTCATATGTTTGCCAGCCAGTCACTTGCAGTTTAGAACGCAGCAATGTAACGTACCAAGATTTGCAGGAAGAATCGAAAATAATTGTCGGCGTGGTCCCGAAAACGGCGGCCAGGGTTTCGGGCCAGACGCGGGCATTGCGACGCAGCACCACTAGGTCTACGCGGCTAGGTTGACGGGCGCCCTCAAGACGGCCCGACACAAACGCCACGCGCACCCCGCGCCATACTGCTAGCACCACGCCGCTACTATCCATGCTTTCAACGGGTACTGAACTACCTTGCCAGCCGGTGTGGTAGTTCACTTGCCGGGCCTCTCGCTCAATGGTGCCGGGCACAATGCGGTACGTACGCTCGGTTTCGTTTAGCGGCAACGAATCAACGGTTACAACGTGCGCGGCCGCGCCCTGCCAGAAGCCTACCACCGACCTGCGGGGAATGCTGTAGAAAATCAGGCGCTCATCGGGAGCGAGGCGCCGCGTTGCCCATACGCGGCTGCCAGCAAACACCAGCATCAACCCGCACGCCATTCCGAGCCACGCCAGATGTCGCCGGGCCAGAAACGCCAGCAGCACCAGAATCAGGGCGAAAATCAGCCAGGCTTGCGGCGCCGTAACGTGCACGCCGGCAATCAGCGCGTTGGGCATGGTCCGCCCAATCCAGAAGATATACTCATTGAATAGCCAGATCATCCGTTCGAATACCCACGCTACTCCGCTCGGAACGATGTCGAGCAACCCGGCCAATTCCGACGAAATCAGTCCGATGAAGGCCACAACGCCTTTGAGTACGAGTAGCCCGAGCCCCACATACACGGCGCCCGAGGAAATGGGCACGGCCACGAGGTTGGAGAACAGAAAGCTGAGCGGGAACTGATGGAAGTAGTAAAGGCCCAAGGGAAACGTAGCCACCTGTGCCGCCAACGACAACGCTGTGGCTTGCCAGATTTTGTCGAGAACGAACCCGGAAGCTTTCCAGAAGCGCTGCGTCGCTTTAGATTGCCAAGGCCGCTGCTTGGTTTGGAAATAGCCTTTTACCTCAAACCAAGCGGCAATGCGCGGCTGCAAGTACACGATGCTGATAACAGCCAGAAAGGATAGCTGAAAGCCTACGTCGCAGAGCAAATACGGGTCATAGCACAGGAGGCAGAAAGCGGCCACGGCCAACGTGTTGAACATGTTGGTTTGCCGGCCGCTGGCCCGGGCCACAATGATGAACGTGAACATAACCGCCGCCCGCAGCACCGAGGCCGATAAGCCCGTCAGGAACGCATAGCTCCAAATAATTCCTAGCCCCAGCAACGCCGACACCAGCCGGAACATTGGCCCCCGGCGGCCCGGAGCGAAACCCAGCATCCACGTCACGGCCCCGAACAGCAGTCCTACCTGCAAGCCCGATACGGCCATGATGTGGGTGGTACCGGTGTTGGCGTAGGCCTGCTTGGTTTCCTGATCTACCTCGTCTTTGATGCCCAGCACCAGTGCCGAAGCTAAAGCATACTCGCGCTTGGCGTGGACGTAATGCCGGAATACGCCATCGAGCACTCGGGCGGCCCGCATGGCCACTGCCCGCAGGGCGTTGGGCGGGGCCGTGGCTATTTTACGGTATTGGTCGGGGTGGATGAATTGCTGGTGGTAGACCTGATGATACGCCAGATAGCGGCGGTAGTCGAACTCGCCGGGATTAAGCGGGGCTTTACTCGGCGCGGGCCCACCCCGCACCAGCCATACGTCGCCGTAGAGAGGGGCTACCAGGCCTGAATCGCGCGGCACGGAAACGCGAATGCCACCCACGGCCGACTGCCACTTCCCTCCTACCCGCACCGCCGAAACCCGCACCGTAGTAGCGTAGGTAGCAGGCCGCACCACCGTATAGTCGTCTACCACGCCGCGGTAGAACTCTATCCTGTCGCGGAACTGGTACAAGTGGCTCGCCGCCAGAGACTCGGTAGCCTGCTGCGTCAGGGCTACCCCGGCCACGTACACCGTCATTACTGCCAGCAGACCCGCCGCATCGGTGGCTGCGGCCCCCCGCTGCCGACTCGCCCAGTACTGAACAAGCCCAAAAAGAACCGCCAGACCCACCAACAACCCCAGTAGCGGCGGAAGCAGCTCCCCGAAATAGAGGTACGTTAGAATGCCCGCCATCAGGGCTAGCACCAGACGCACAAAGGCGTAGGAGGCCCAATGAAGTATAGAAGTCACAAGGCTAACACATTATAAACACAATACAATAAGACCCTAATACCTTATAAATATAGCAGAGCCTTGCTTGATTAACACCCCAACAAGAGGCTATCAATGCAGGGGCCGTCAGGCTTACGAAGTGTTATAGCTTTACTGTGCTTTTGCTTGCTTACTAGTTTGCTTGTTTTTCGGGCAGAATATCCTGTGAGTGGCTAGCTAAGCATTTTACTTTAATTCTAGTAGATGGGCATGAGCATCGTTTGCTTTATTTCCATCGGCCGGAACATACGTATCGATTACTCTACCAGCCTGCGCTAAATGTTTCACGAACCGTTCGGCCCCGTATCCCTCTCTGAAGTCATGACCATTATAATACCAAGCGGGCTCACCTGCATAATCGCCCTGATTCATATCCATGAGGCTATAAATCACCCATGCTCGCTTTTGGTTAGGTAGCGCCTTAAGATCAGCATCCACCTTCGCGAAAAATTCGGGGTAACTATGAACGCTATGCCGATGATCTTTCCCTATTACCCCGTCGAACTTGAGTGCATTAGCAGCTTTATAATATTTGTACCCTGCCACCCCATTCCAATACACATACACAGCATCACCGGCTCGGTACTTAGTGTTAACGTACTGTAGAGCCTCCCGGTAATACGACATTTTATAGCCGCCAAGTAAGTAAGGAGTCGTGGTGTTGATTAGTAGGTTTTTCAGTGCACCAGCTAAAAGCAGCAAGGCCAGCCCGTAGCTCACGTACTTGAGAAAAGCGGTTTTATTTCTGAGGTAATCACAGCCGCCCGCCAGCAACAAGGCAACCAGTGGGGCGAGATAGACCGTCATCCTTTCGTGGAAAGGGTAGAGTTTAAGGGAAGAAGCAACGACGGCTATTCCCAGTATAGCAGCGAGCAGTCCAAGGTATCTTTTGTTTTGTTTGAAATAATACAAGGTTCCAAGGCTGGCCAACACAACCGGAACAATAGTCATCCGCTCGATAAAGCGCCCCGTATTGGTGTGATTGCCTAAGTTGTTGATCCACGTTAAGCCGAGCGGATAATCGAAGAAAGCGAATGCCTTACGCACCAGCCACGTAACGCCACTCACTGGCTGGAGCGGAAAATAGCCATCGAACTTGACGAAGAAATACACCAGCCAGCCCGCATCGGACCCCTCCTTTGCGAACAACAGATAGCTAAGCACGAAGCTCACCAGCCACATACCGAAGGGAATTGCCAAGCGAAAGGCAACTTGCCAATTACCCTTTAGCACCTGGTAAATGCTAGTCGCAAGTGCTATACCGGCTAGTACAAAGATGCTCGGGTACGACAGCCACACGGCAATGCTGCCCCCAAGCCCCCACCACACCAGCTTCTTTACGGTGGTTTCGTGCTGGTAGCGGACGTAAAGCCATAAAACCAGGACCGTAGTGAATAGGTCTACTCCGTAGGGTTTGGCCTCTACCGAATGGTGAATAATTGGCGAGGCAAATGCTAACAGCGCCAGCGCCACCAACGCCCCGAAAGGTTTCAAGAAATAGCGCGCGACGGGCAAAAACAAGAACAAGGCAGCAATACCCGTCAGCAAAGAACACAAGCGCAGCGCTAGTTCCGTATTACCAAAGAGCACCACAAATAGGTGCGATAGTAATAAGTACCCAATCGGCGCCTTTTGCATGTAGGGCAAGGGCTGAGAGAGTAACTCCTGAAAGCTCATATCCACTATGCCCGCCGACAGATAGATTTCATCCGTCCACAACGAGCGGTTATAGAAGTAATGAAACAGGCGGAAGACAATGCCTAAAAAGAGAATACAGCCCGTGGCAACGAGATAGAATTCCAACTGTTTTTGCTTCGGAAAAGTCCCGATGGCCGGCCGGAGTTGAGCTAACATAGTATTGGGTTAAAAGCTAATCAATCTTTGTTTTCGGTAAAATACAAAGATAAAATTAACTTTTTCCAATATCCAGTTGCAATCACCTCAAGCAGAAGTATAGCCTTATCCGTCGAATCAACGGTTTAACGTCTTAATAACAAGAGCCTTACCGTTGCATTTTATGCTCTCGTGCTACCCAACAATAAAGGCTGCTGCAATAACGGCAGTTGCTCGTCAAATCTCTACTGTGCCTTATTAAGCCACTGCCCGACGGATCATCTTGTAGTGTTGAATATCACATTCCTCAAACATCTCTCCTACTTTCTCGAAGCCATGCCGCTCGTAGAATCGCACGGCCGGCAGTTGCGCGTGCAAGTACACGACCGTGCCAGGGTTCTGCGCATCAACATCTTTAAGAACCTGTTCGAGTAGCAGGGCCCCAGCTTGCTGGTTACGAAAGTCGGCTAGCACTGCAAAACGCTCCAGTTTCACCCCAGACTCGGTTTTCCGCCAACGGGCGGCTCCGCAGGGAATACCGTCGGCGGTACGGGCCAAGTAGTGCGTAGCCCCGTTCACGTCGTGGGCATCATATTCTTCTTCGGCGGGTACGTTTTGTCCCACTACAAATACTTCCCGCCGAATAGCAAAAGCTGCGTCGAGGTCTTGAGGAGCAGAAATACGTTGAGCTTTCATGTAGCCTGGATGTAGACGGATTGTTCAGATTTCGCGGATGAGTTCAAGTCCCGCATTTCGATTAGTTGGCGAAAGTAGCAACGAAATAAAAAAGCGGCCTCCAGGTGGAGGCCGCTTTTTGTTGTAGTCAGAACTATACGGTGTCGGCTAGCCGAACGCGCTGCTTGCCGCTTGGTGCTTTACAGTTGCTGCTCCTGGTTTACGGGTAGCTCCTGCGTGCCGTCGTCTTCGCGGCGGGCGTCGGGGTGACGGCCAGCATCGGGAGCAGCAGACCCAGGGCCGTTAGGACGACGGTAGGGCTGATACTCGCGAATCGGGCGGTTGGCCTGATTGGCTTGCTCGTGCTGGGCGTCTACGTCGAACTTGTCGTAGGCCATCACAATCGACTTCACCAAGCGGTGACGTACCACGTCTTCGGAACTCATTTCCACGAAGCCGATGCCGCTCACCTCTTTCAGAATGTCCAACGCCTGAATGAGGCCAGACTTCTGCTTGGTGGGCAAGTCAATCTGGCTTCGGTCACCGTTTACCATCACCTTGGCCGTTGGGCCCATACGGGTCAGGAACATCTTCAGCTGCGAGGGCGTGGTATTTTGCGCTTCATCGAGAAGCACAAAGGCATTGTTGAGCGTCCGCCCGCGCATATAAGCCAGCGGCGCAATTTCGATGGTCTTGTTCTCCATGTAGAACTTAAATTTCTCGGGCGGCAACATATCCTCCAGCGCATCATAAATGGGCCGCAGGTAGGGGTCAATCTTGTCCTTCAGGTCGCCGGGCAGGAAACCAAGGCTTTCGCCGGCCTCCACTACGGGGCGCGAAATAATAATTTTTTTGACCTCCTTGTTTTTGAGCGCCCGTACGGCCAGCGCCACCGAAATATACGTCTTGCCGGTACCGGCTGGCCCGAGGGCAAACACCAGGTCGTGGCGCATAACGGCGTCAACGAGCCGCTGCTGGTTGGCCGTTTTGGCTTTGATAACGCCCCCTTTTGCGCCAAACAAAATAACGTCGGGCGAGGCCGCTAGCAGGCGGTCTTGCTGGTCTTCATCGGACGAGGAGAGGTACTGATACACGGTTCTGTCGGTGATTTGTCCGTACTGGTGATAATGTTCCAGCAGAGCCGACAGAATATCGTTGATACGGCTGATGACGGGCGTTTGACCCTGTATTTTAATCTCGTTGCCGCGGGAAATAATTTTGCTGCCCGGAAAAGCCGCCGCTAGCTGACGGATGTTCTGGTTATCGGGCCCCAGGAAATCAATCAGGGACACGTTTTCGAGCGTGATGACTTTCTCTACCAAATTAAGGGGTGGTAAGGACTAGGAAGTTGAGTGAAATGAAAGCGTTTGAACAACATCAGTTCCCGCAAATAGGCTACTTTTGCCGCCCTCGCAAGGCACTAAAACAATAGTACGAAGAACTCAGGATTTCCGGCAATGGGGTTGATTACGTTTCTGTCTGACTTCGGCTACCGCGACCATTACGTGGCGGCCGTAAAAGCGCGGATTCTGCAATTGGCCCCAGCAGTGCCTGTACTCGACATTTCGCATGCTGTTGAACCCTTCAACATCGCGCACGCCGTTCACGTTCTAAATGCGGTATTTCGCGACTTTCCCACTGGTACCGCTCACCTGATAGGCGTCAACGATTTAGGCGGTCCACGCGCTGCCTGGCATGCAGCCCTCTATCAAGGCCACTATTTCGTAGCCGCCGACAACGGTTTGCTCGCCCTGATCTGCGACGGCCAACCCGAAGAGTTAGTGAGCTTAGGGAAAGCCACCGGCCTTACTGCCTCCCCCACCCGCGACCTGCTGGCCCCCGCAGCCGTGCATTTGGCCCAGGGTGGCTTGCTCACCGACCTTGGTCCTACCACTACGCAGCTCTATCAGCTGCTCAACCGCCAAGTGCGGCTCCAGGACAATCGCATCACCGGCCACGTTGTGCACGTCGACCACTACGGTAATCTAATCACCGACATCACGCGCCAAGCGGTGGAAGTGATTGGCCGCACCCGCCCCTTCACGATTCATTTTGCCCGCGAAACGGTACGTGAAATTGCGGCTCATTTCCAGGCCGCTGATCCAGGCGAAGCCGTGTGCATTTTCAACAGCCAGGATCAGCTTTGCATCGGTATCAATCAAGGCAACGCTTCGGAGCTGCTCGGGCTGCACTTTGATTCGCAAGTTGATTTGCGCTTCCCAGTTGACAGTCAGTAAAGGTGCGCTAGCTAGCAAAACCCATTAATAGCCACTTCAAAAACCCTATTTCTAGCGTCTAAATGCCTATTTCAATTCTATTTTTATATTATGTTAAGTAGAATACTAGTTGCAAATCAGCCCGATTCTATTAGCTGATAAGCTAACTTAAACTTTCTCATCATGCTAATTAGGATTGTGCGCATGACTTTCGCGCCTGAACAAGTCCCAGCTTTTTTAAAGATTTTTCACCGCTCCCAATACCAGATTCGCTTAATGCCTGGCTGCCGCTTTCTGGAGTTGTGGCAGGATGCAGAACAGCCGCATATCTACTGCACCCACAGTCATTGGGAGTCCGAGGAAGCGTTGAATGAATATCGTCGCTCAGAACTGTTTGGGCAGGTGTGGCCTGCTACCAAGGCGTTGTTTGCTGCGCCAGCGCAGGCATTTTCGGCGCACCAAGTACTTCCGGAATAGTAGTGGCATGGTGAAAAAAGAAGCAACCGACTTGGGGCTTGACTGGCGTGTATCCTCGCGGCTTTTAGTTATATTTTTTCGGTCGCTATAAATCACTACTCCTTGTTCCTAAGGTCTGCCGGAAAAATGTGGCCGAAAAATAGTGGAGCCCGACAAAGGCACTAGCCAAGGTAAAAGCCCCAACCTTAATCGGCAAAGGCTGTATTGCTAGCTATGGACACCAATTATTTCGAATTCTACGACCTGCCCGAGACCTTCCAGCCGGACGAGGCAGCCCTGAAGCGTCGCTACTACGCCTTAAGCCGCGAATACCACCCCGATTTTCACGCTACGGCGAGCCCAGGGCGGCAGCAGGAAATCCTGCGGCTGGCAACTTTGAACACCAACGCCTACCGCACCCTCTCCGATCCTGACCTGCGGATGGCGTACATTTTGGGGCAACACGGGTTGCTGGAAGAGGGCAAACAGGAAATGCCACCAAATTTTTTGATGGAAGTAATGGACTTAAACGAGCAAATAATGGAGTTCGAATTCGAGCCCGATCTGGAGGCCGCCAAGCGGGTGGAAGACGAAGTTAACGCCTTGACCCAGACGCTAGATGCAGGCATCGAGCCCGTGCTGGCTGGCTACCCTGGCTTGCCGACTGATGCCCGGCCTCAAGCTTTACAACAAGTACGGACCTACTATTTGAAAAAGCGCTACTTGTTGCGCATTCGCGAAAGTCTAACTAAGTTTGCAGCCCGCTCCTAAAACGAAGGAGTGCGTGAAGCCCAGATGGCGGAACCGGTAGACGCGTTGGTCTCAAACACCAATACCGCAAGGTGTGCCGGTTCGACTCCGGCTCTGGGTACCCAAAGGCACTAATAGCGCCGAATTAGCCGTAAAAGCGGCCTTTCCAAGCTCTTGGAGGGGCCGCTTTTATATTTATAGCCACTCATAGTAGGCTACTTAGAGTTGAACAAGCTCAAGCGCTGGCCAACTACTTACTGTGCTAGCACTTAGTAGCAATAAGTGTTATTGGCAAATAAGGTTGCCTGCAAGAAGCAGAGCCTTTCGTTGCGGAGCATCGTCAAAAGCGTAACAAGCCGGCGCAACATTCACAGTCCATTGGAAGCCAACAGCTCGTCAGGTAGCTTCGCACAGGGTTGTGCAGACGCTTGTGAACTGATGTTTAGTTTAACGCACTGGTTGTAAAATGAAGAATATTCATCTCAAAGAAAGTTTTAGCAACACCGAAAACTGTGTTCTTGCTACCACTCATTATGCCAGCAATACAAATTGGTGATTTTCAAGTAGAACTAGTACGCAAGAACATTCGCAGCCTACGCCTAACCGTATATGCCTCCGACGGGCGCATCCGAGTGGCCGTACCAACGCGCACATCCGACCAAGCTATTCAGGATTTTGTAATTGCCCGTCGGGCGTGGATTTCGAAACATCAAGAGAAGTTCAAGTCGCGGACGCCCCCGACAGAGTTGCAGTATGTTTCGGGCGAAACGCATTACTATCAGGGCGTAGGGTACCAGTTGCAGCTTCACATAGTTGATAGAACGCCGTACGTGGAGTGTCGAGAATCGCAAATTCTGGATTTGTATGTGCGGGAAGGCAGTACCCAACAACAGCGTGAGAAAGTGTTGCTAACATGGTATCGACGGCAGATGAAGGCTCAACTACCGGGTATGGTGGCACAATGGCAAAGGACAGTAGACGTGCGAGTGAACGAGTGGGGCATCAAGCAAATGAAAACCCGCTGGGGCACTTGCAACATTCGCGCGAAGCGAATTTGGTTGAACCTAGAGCTAATTAAGAGGCCTACTCCCTGCTTGGAATACGTGGTAGTGCACGAACTAGTGCATCTGCATGAGCGACTGCATAATGCTCGATTCTGGGGACTAATGGATCATTTTATGCCGGAGTGGCGCATGCACCGAGAGCAGTTGAAAAAGACCTTGCTGGATACGCCGATAGAACTAGATGCGTGCTAGTAGCTCATTCAAGCTCCTTTTGAAATGATTGGAGCTCTGAACCTGATCAAAGAGCTAGCTGATCAAGAGCTAGCATAGACCAGCTAATAAATATTTGTTCGAGCCAGAGCCAATTCTCTTGAGATGCAATAAGAGCTAAACGAGAAGGCCATGTATTCATAGCTGGTGATGCTTTTAGAACTCTCACTTCTTCTGCTCTACTCAAAGCTGTTCTGCGTGTATACAACTCAGATTTAGCTTGTACTGTGTATTACCTACCAACTCATGTGAGGGCGGAACACATCAATATCTACTATCTCGCACGGTTTATACAATATTTCCTGAAAATAAAGCATCTGCATTTGTTTGATTAAAAGCTACTTATAAATAAGGTTTCAAACGTTTCAAGTTCAAGTTGTCATTCGAGAAAACATTTCTTCTTATTTATTTGTATAATATACAACATAATACAACATTTGCATCAACAATGTCTGTAACCCTTACTCCTATCTTCTATGAACAAGCTTACCGATGAAATTGAAACTACTTATGCTGACGGTAGATCTGCGACACTATCTATTGTCAGCAAACTCGAATTTCATGCACAAGCTAGATGTGCGTATGGCCTTCACGCTGGCCACCAAGCGCTGCGTGATAAGGTATCTGCGCGGATTGGCTTGCGCTGTTTGACTTCTAGGGTGCAGTCGGTATTTAGATACTGAGCGTCATGCAGGACTTTATGAGTTACTGGGGAATACTAGTGTCGGTGTTAACGGCAGGTTCCGCAGGCGTGCTCTACTTCATCAAAAGTTGGCGTGATGTTGAAACTCTTAAAGAACATCGGCGAACTCCAGAAATGCAGATTGCTGCTTTGCTGGAGAAGTTGGACGGGTATCAGATGGCCGCGTTGGCACGGGAGGTAAAGCACAAACAGGCTTTCGAAATCAAATTCCAAGAACATCGGACGGAAATGGCGCGGGAGGTAACTGTAGGCCGCCGCGAAAGTGCGAATTCAGTGCTACGGCTACACGAGCGAGTGGAAGCCTTGGACAAGTTGTTATCGGTATCGGTGGAGCGGCAGAACCAGTTGATGGACTCCACACGGCGCCAAGAAGTTCGTAGCGAGCGAGTAGAGCAGATTCTGTGGCGAGCTAATACCAGGCTGAACGAAGAATAATATTCAGCAGATCTTGAAATAAAGTTGACTGAGCATGAGCACATGAGTGGGGCCTTGCTCCCGCTCTGCCACGCCTTTTTCTATCCATTTTCATCCGCATTGTCATGAATCAGCACCAAAATCTGACCTTATGGGACCGGTTAAGACTGCCTACTCCCCAATTTTTCCGCAAACTCCGCGCTATAGGCTCAACTTTGGGCGCCTTGGGTCTTGTGCTTACCACCACGCAAGTGCCCTTGCCAGCTCTTGTTGTAACGATAGGCAGCTACCTCATTTTAGCTGGCTCAGTAGCTGCCGCCATATCGTCGGTGGCAGTGGAGCCTGAAGATGGCAATAGAAGACTAGCACCTCCCGCTCCGCAAGCTCAGCCCTTAAAACCTATCTCTCCTGACGCTTTGTGACTACAGGTAGGAAGCCCTGCTGAGCACCTAGCCCATTAATTCTATGCTTACAAATGGTATTGACATCAATCTTACAACTGATGGGACGCAACACATAAGCTCAATTATTACTGTTGCAATTACAACTATATCCTTTATTATTGCCAATAAATATTGAATACAAAGCAAGTGAATAGACCAAAACCCAGCATCATACCACAAAGTCTTACAACATAACCACACCAAAATGGAATTGCACGAACGGTTTGCTGCTTTTATAGCCGATAAAGGTATTACTGTGAATCAATTAGCTAAAGAGCTTAGCTATGATAGACCCGAGAAGCTGTACTCCATTTTGCGTCAACGCAACAAACCTAGTTATGAAACCTTATTGGACATACTCACTCGCTACCCCGAATTGAGTGCTGAGTGGCTTATTCGGGGTCAGGGCAATATGTATATGAGTGCTCCTACAACAGATGTTGAAGTAGGTATTGAGGTAACCAAAAACTTGCCCTTGCGCACCGATAACGGCCGTACACTGGTGGTCACTACCGATACCAAAGGCAAGGAAAACATGTCGCTGGTTCCGATTCCGGCACAAGCTGGCTATAGCCGTCAGTTCAGTGATCCTTCTTTCGTCGAAGACCTAGTGAAGTTTACCATTCCTGGCTTTCCTATTCAAGGCGGGCGAGCTTTCGAAGTAGAAAGCGACAGCATGATGCCCATTATTCGCCACAAGGACATGGTGCTGTGCAGCTATGTAGACAAGTGGACCAACTTGGCCCCTGGCTACCCTTATGTGGTGGTAATGGAAAACATGATTATGGTGAAGCGCATCAACGCCCCCATCTTGCACGCTGACGACATTGTAGAGCTTTACTCCGACAACTCACACTACCAGGTGCACAGGGTAAGAGCCGAAGACATCCGGGAAATCTGGCTGGTGCGCGGGATTCTTACTTCCCAAATTCCGGCCAACAACCGCGAAGTGCAGGACCGTTTGATTGAAATGGTTGGGTTTATGACCAACAACACCGAGCACCTTCAGTTGATGACCATGGAGATGCTACGCATGATTCGAGAAACGCAGACTGTCACAAAAAAGTAAGAGAAAACTGCACCTACCTGAAAACAAGCTGCGCGAAGCCAAACGCCCATTATAGCGTTTTAGCTTCGCGCAGCTTGTTTTGCATTATGTGTAAGTAGCGAATGAAGGGCAAAACTTATTGCAAGCTCTTGCCTTCATTCAGTGCTTGCCTCCTACTACAGGAAAGACCTTCCGTAGGACAGTTATTCTTTACCGCTCCAGCTTGAAGCCTGGGTCCACTGGTGGCCGCTCGTTCTGATTGGCTACGGCCCAGCCGGTCAGGTAAATCCAGCGGGTGACGCCGGCAAGCTTGTTGATGTTGATGCCTTCTGGCTCGTCTTTGGGCGTGTGATAATCCTTGTGTAGCAGCGTGGTGTAGCAGATAGAAGGAATATTCAGGCGGGCGTAAGACAGGTGGTCGGAGCGGAAGTACCAGCCTTCGGGATGGGTGGGCTTGTCCCAGAGCGTATCAAGTTTGAACTTCGGGCTGGCTTGGTTGGCCGCCAAGGCGGTAGCTACAAGGTCCTTGGAATTGCGGTGAGGCGGTTGCGAGCCGAGCAGCGCCGCGCTGTCGGGAGCGTTGCGGCCTATCATCTCGGCGTTCAGCACAGCCACTATCGACTCCTTGGGCACAGTGGGGTTAGCCGCGTAGTAGCGCGACCCTAGCAATCCTCGCTCTTCGGCCCCGTGATACACAAAAAGCGCCGAGCGGCGCCCTGGTTTCTGCACGAAAGCCCGGCCTATAGCTAGCAAGGCGGCGCAGCCAGTGGCGTTGTCGTCGGCGCCGTTCCAGATGGAGTCGCCGGCCACGGCTTTGCGTACGCCGTCGTGGTCTTGGTGGGTGCTGAACAGCACATTCTCTGCTTTCAGCTTGGAATCGGTGCCGGGCACTTTGGCCACGATGTTGACGGACGGATAGCTGAAACTTTCCACGTTAAGCGTAGCGGTGAGTTGCTGGCCAGGCTGGCGCACCCACGATAGCGCATCGGCGGGTAGCCAAATGGTGGGCGCCTGCGCTACAACTGCTACGTTGGGGCCGCCGGGCAAGTCATAACGGCCCCGCTCGTAGCCGGTGGTCCACCGCTCGTAGTAGTCTTGGGCCCGCGCATCTGACACAAAAACAACCGCTACGGCGCCTGCTTTTACCAGTTCTGCCGACCGGTCGCGCATGGTGCCGGTCAGGAAGCGTCGGTAGCTTAGCTCAGCCGGCCCGGTGCCCGAGAAGAGTATAGCTACTGCTTTGCCCTTGACATCAACGCCCGCCATTTCGGTGGCAGTACCCGTGCCCACATATACCAGCGGGGCATTTATGGAAGCAATGCCCGGCGCCAGAATCATGGCGTCCTGGCCGTGGGTGAGTTGGTGAGTGCCAATGCGCAGGGTGCTGCCTTTAGTAAGACGAGTCCGCTGGATATGAAAGAACTGGAAGTAAGTGCCATCGTCGCCAGCGGGTTGCAGGCCGCTGGCACGCAGTTGCTCGGCTATCCACATAGATGCTCGGAGTTCATCGAGCGTTCCGCCTTCGCGGCCGCGGAAATGGTCGCCTCCAATGGCAAACAAGTCGCGCTTGAGGTCGGCTTCATTGATCGTAGTGCGCTTGTCACCAGTAAACGGGTTGCGTTGCGCCGAAGCTACGCTACCAACTAGTAAAAGGGTACTCAGGCAACTGGAAGCTGCCAAGTGTGAGAAAAGAGGTTTTGTCATGCAGGCGAAATAAGATGCTTTAGCCTTTGCCCTACGTATCGGCGCACTTCTAGTTAAGGCAAAGCAGTACTATGAGGCTAGATACATTAGGTTGTTAAAAGCAAGAAGACTAATTCTCCTCAGCTGAGAGGGGAACTAGTCTTCTTGCTTTTGATACTAATTTATTACTTCACCAAATTCACCAGGTTGTCCCGCAGGAACAGCATCATGGCGCCGTAGGTGTAATCCCGGTTGGCTTTCTTGGCGAGGCTGTGGCCTTCGTCTTTGGCCATGATGTACCAGACTTTGGTGCCCTGCTTCTTCAGGCCGTCCACCATTTGTTCGGATTCGGTGAGGGGCACGCGCGGGTCGTTTTTGCCTTGGTAGACCAGCATGGGCTTGGTGATGTTCTTGATTTTGTTGATGGGTGAAATCTGCTCGAATACGGTTTGCATGGCTGGGTCCCGCTCGTCGCCGTACTCCACCCGGCGTAGGTCGGCGCGGTAGGAGCTGGTGTTTTTGAGGAACGTGGTGAAGTTGCTGATACCGAACAAATCGACGCCGCAGCGCATGCGGGCATTATAGTTGGTCATGGTAGCCAAGCACATGTAGCCGCCATACGAACCGCCGTACACACCGACTCGGGTGGCGTCGAGGTCGGGCTGCTTGGCTATCCAGTCGAGCAGCGCGCCGATGTCGCGCACTGATTCCTCGCGCTTGGGGCCGTTGTCGAGCTTGAGGTAGGTTTTGCCGTAACCACTGGAGCCACGCACGTTGGGCACTACCACCGCAACGCCTAACTCCTTTACCAACAAGTTGATCAAAGGGCTGAAATTAGGCAACGACTGACCTTCCGGTCCGCCATGAATGCTGAGCAGCACGGGCGTTTTACCGTTTGCATTGCGGGGCCGATATACGAGAGCCGGAATCATACGGGGTTTGCCGTCCACCTGGTCGAAGGTGGGATATTGAATCAGTTCTGGCTCCACAAAGCTGGCCGGGTTCAGCCCGCCCACTTCGCTGGTAGTCCAGCGCGTGAGGGCTTGCGTGGTCAGATTTACCACGTACACGTCGGAACTAGAAGTGGGAGTACCGAAGCTTACGGCTAGCCGCTGGTTGTCGTCGTTGAGCTTGAAGTTGCCGATGACGCCTTTCGGGATGTTGGGTACGGGTTGGTACTGCCGGGTTTTAGTGTCGAGCACGTAGAGCTTGAAGTAGCCGCCTTCGTTGGTTGAAAAAACCAGCTTGCTGCCATCTTTGCTGAGGTCCATGCCTTCTACATCCCAATTGATGGCCGCCGTAAGCGGGATTTGTTTGCCAGTTGCTAAGTCATAATAGCGCAGGGTTTGAAACTCGGTGCCCTCATCAGAAGTCAGAAAAAGGCCCTTGCCATCGTTGGTAAACTCCACCCCCGCGTAGGCTACTGGCGCCGGCGTCGGGTGCAGGCGCTCCATCTTCCGCGAAGCTACATCAAACCGGTACAGCTCACTTTCGTTGATGGATTTGTAGTTGGCCAGAATCATCTGCTTGCCATCGTCCGACCAATCGGCCACGCGCCAACCGCCGCCTTTTAGCTCGGCTAGCATAGCGGGCTTGGCATTGGACTTGAAATCTAGGCTGTAAAGGTCGAGGTCGGTGCCGTTGCGCTGGTTGCTGGTGAAAGCCAACTGAGTTCCAGCCTCGTTCCAACCTTGCAAGTTGTTGCGGCTCTTGCCATCCGTCAGCAGCCGCGACTGGCCGTTTCCGAGGTCGAAGAAGTAGATCTGGTAGTTTTCGTTGCCACCAAGGTCGCGGCTGTAGAGGAAGCCGTTCTGCTTTTTGTCGGGTGCTACTCCCACCGACCCAAGCGGTTCTTTAAAGAACGTAATCTGTCGCCGGTCGGCGCCGGGCGCGGCCACGTGGTGAATCTGGGGCACCTCCGCGAAGCGCGTCGAAATAAACAGCCCTTTGCCATCCCGGTCCCAATCGGCGAAGCTCGCGCCCCGCACGTTCTGATATTGATCGACGCGCTCCAGCAGGTCAGCGGGCAAGGCCGGAATGCCATCCACCACTAGGTTGCCAATTTCTTTGCGGTTGTCTTGCGCCCACACCGGGGCCGACAAGGCCGCCAGCAGACCTATGGAGAGTAAGTGTTTTTTCATAGCAACAAGTTGAGTTTCGCCTTCGCACAACCGTATTCGACTGCTGAGCTGGCTAGAGTTTAAGAAAAGACCTTATTAGTCCAATATAGGTGTTCATCTTGAAAGTTGAAGAAGCAATTGAAGGGGCGTAAAAGCTTCTGCAGCAAGTTGGTCTTGCCAGAGGGCGTGAGTCTTGCACGCACTAGCACTGTCGGTTTTGGCATTAGCAACACTCTGCGTACTATTGCTTTCCATTATCCGTCCAGCTTACTGGCGGCGGCTGTCTATGTTGCTGTTGTTTATTCTATGTCTTCTTATACTCCTGGTTTACACGTGCTGGCTACCTTCACGGCGCCGGTACATCGTCTAATTGATGCTGCCGCCTGCCAGTCGTTTTTCAACGACCAGATCCGGGCGTTGCAGCTCACCAAAGTGGGCGAAGTGTACCACACGTTTCCCAACGGCAGTTTTACGGCGGTGGTCGGCCTCACAGAGTCGCACCTGAGTGTGCACACGTGGCCGGAATACGGCCTGGCCACCTTCGACGTGTTCTTGTCGAATTTCCAGCGCGATAATTCGGCAACCGTACGGCAGCTATACGCCGAAACTCTGCGCTTTTTCGAAGGCATCGAGTTAACCAAAACCGAGGTGAGCCGATGAGTGCAAGTCTACCCTCTAGCGTGGCCCCGGCGCAACTCGAATGCCCGAAATGCAACGCCTCTATCGGCTACTTTGACACTAAAAACAGTACGTTTTTCGTGTGCCCAACATGCCGCACTTTCTTCGAGTACGAAAACGAAGGGCCACCGCGAATAATTAACGGGTTCAAGCAGGTCCTCGTTGAAAACCCGACTCTGCTGCTAGGTACCGTCGGCACATTGCTTGGGGAGTCCTACCTCGTGGTTGGCTTTATACTGAAGCGCGAAGTACGATATCCTGCTCAATGGATAGAATACATGTTGCTGGACCAAGCCACCGGAGCTTACGTGCAACTGGCCGTATTTGAAGGCCATTGGATGTTCGTAGAACCTGTCCAGGGCAGCTACCAAGTAGGCCTGCCCACGTCGCGGCGTGCGTACGTTTTCACCAACGACACCAATTACGCTCTTTACAACAGATACCAGCAGCAAGTGCTGTACGCCATGGGCGAGTTCGACTGGAATATTCTGGACGACGAAAAGCTGAATATTTCTGAATTTATTGCGCCGCCCTACATGCTGGTACAGGAGCGAAACCCCCGAACCAAAAAATCAGAGTGGTACAAGGCTACTTATCTGGAGCCGGATACCATACAAGCGGCCTTCAATTTGGAACCCCAACGTATGCCTTGGCGCGAAGGCGTGGGCGCTATTCAGCCAGCACCGGGCGAAGCGAGCTGGCCTGCCCTGAGTCAGTTTTCATTGGTTATGGCCTTGGTCATCGTCGTGACGCAGGCGCTGTTCTTGTTTGTAAAACCGCAACAGCAGTTGCTCAGCCAGCAGTTTAGCAGCCAAGCCCTTACCGATACCAACGCAGCGGCGGCCGCCGTTGCGGGCAGCAACAATGTTATCGTAACACCTTCCTTTGAGGTGCAGGGACCGGCGGCCCTCGAGTTTGACTTACGCTCCTCGCTCAGCAATCAGTGGCTGGAAATCCCGGTTTCGCTGGTAAACGAGAAAACTGGGCAGAGCTACGAATTCACGAAGAACCTGGAGTTTTACTCTGGAGTCGAGGGTGGCGAAAGCTGGAGCGAAGGCAGCCAGAGCGACGATGCTACGTTGGCCGGCATCCCGTCGGGCCGCTACCACCTCAACATTTACCCCGCCACCGAGGCCGGCCTCGATTTGCCCATCGACCTCACCGTAACGCAGAACACACCGCTGCATTCCAATGCTATCCTGTTTCTGCTGCTGCTAGCTATTTACCCCGGCATTCAGCTATACCGCCGATACACCCACGAACAAACCCGCTGGCTCAATAGCGACTATGGTCCGCAAGAAGCAGCAGAATAATCTTCTTTTCAGATTCATTATGAAACTCCTGCGCGACTTAAAAAGCATACGCTACTACGCTCTAGCGGCTGCCCTGGCTTACGGCACGTTCGTTTGGGCCGGCCTGCGGGGCACTCGCCTGCTCGGCGACGACAACGAAAACACTGAAAACTTGAATAGCAGCAGTAGCCGCGGTGGCTCTGGCGGCCACGCCCGCTTCTACCACAAGTGAGTTACCAGTTGCCAGTTGGCAGAACCAACCGGCAACTGGTAACTGGCAGCTGGCTACTTCACCACCTCACAACTCTACCTCATGGAATACCTCAACTTCAAGCTTATTGCCGCTTCCGTTATCTATTCGGTTTTAGGCATCGTTATTTTAGTTATCAGCTTTGTTCTGTTTGAGAAGTTTACGCCGGGCACGTTGCGCAAGGAAATTATGGAAGAGCACAACAACGCTTTTGCATTGGTAAGCGCGGCTTTCATGATTGCCGTGGCTCTGATAATCAGCGCGGCCATTCATGGTTAAGGAGCCGGTACGCCGCACCGGCCGCAAAACAGCGGCAGTAGCGTTGGGCGCGTCGGGCCGGTTGGGCGCTGTGGAAAGCCAGGCGGCGCTGCTGTTGGGCTCGGTGTTCGTTATTGCTACGTGCGGCCTGATTTATGAGTTGATTGCGGGCACGCTGGCCTCGTATCTACTCGGCGACTCGGTTACGCAGTTTTCCACCATCATCGGGGCCTATCTGTTTTCGATGGGCATTGGGTCGTGGTTGTCGCGCTACTTGGGCGGGCCGTTGCTGAAGTGGTTTATTCGGTTGGAGATATTGGTGGGGCTGGTGGGCGGCTTTTCGGCGCCGCTGCTGTTTGTGCTCTTCGAGTACGTCACGTCTTTTCGCCTGATTCTGTACGCCCTGGTCGGCTTTACGGGAATTTTGGTGGGTCTGGAAATTCCGCTGCTGATGCGGATTTTGGAGAACCGCTACGAGTTCAAGGACCTAGTTTCGCGGGTTTTTACCTTTGATTATATCGGGGCGCTATTAGCCTCGTTGATTTTTCCGCTGGTGTTGGTGCCGCAGTTGGGCTTGATGCGTACCTCGTTGCTGTTTGGCGCGCTGAACGTGGTAGTAGCCGGCGTAGCGTTGTTTCGTTTTCGCGAAACGCGGCCGTACCGCCGGAGTTTTGCGGGCGGGCTGCTGGTAGCGCTGCTGGCCTTGGGTGCCACTTTCGTGTATTCCGAGCGTATCCAGAGCTATACCGAAACTCTGGCTTTTCAGGACCAGGTGATTTATAGCAAGAGTACTTCGTATCAGCGGCTAGTGCTTACCAAAAACAACCGGGAGCTGCGTCTATTTCTCAACGGCAACCTACAGTTCAGCTCCCAAGATGAATACCGTTACCACGAGGCGCTGGTGCATCCTTTGCTCCAAGGTTTGCCCAAAGCCCGTCGCATTCTGGTGCTAGGTGGCGGCGACGGCCTCGCGGTGCGGGAACTACTAAAGTATCCGCGCCTCCAGCAAATCCGCCTCGTCGACCTCGACCCGGGCATGACGCAACTATTCCAGCGCAACGAAATCTTGGTGCAGCTCAACCAGCGCGCTTTGCTTGATCCCAAAGTGGAAGTTATCAACGGCGACGCCTATCAGTGGATTCGGCAAGACACAGCCCACTACGACGGCATAGTGGTGGACTTTCCCGACCCCGGCAATTACTCGATTGGGAAGCTGTACAGCACTGCTTTCTATCGGGAACTGGAGCGCCGGCTAGCGCCCGGTGGCCGAGTGGTAGTGCAGAGCACTTCGCCTTATGTGGCGCGGCAGTCGTTTTGGTGCGTGGCGCACACCTTGGCGGCGGCTGGCTTCCAGACTATTCCTTACCACTGCTACGTGCCTTCGTTTGGGGAGTGGGGCTACGTACTGGCAGGCCGCAACGCTCATTGGCGCCCCGATGCCAGCCCGCTGCCAACCGGCCTGCGCTTCCTCACGCCTGCCACCCTGCGCCAAATGCTCTACTTCCCGCCCGACATGGCCGAAGTACCGACGGAAATTAACCAATTAAATAACCAGGCGCTGGTGCGGTATTTCGAGGAAGACTGGGGGCCCTACTCGCATTAATCTTTGCAGTTTATACTAAAAGGTGTCTTAGCCCGCAGTGGGCGTTATATACCAATCAAGACAGTATGGCCTTTAGAGCTAAAAAACTAGCCGTTAGCACCTCTCCTTTTTCGGGGAAAGGGCCAGGAGTTGACCTGCCACGGCGCACGTTTCTGCAACGAGCCGGCTTGGGCTTGGCCGGGGTGCTGCTTGCCCCAACCAGCTTGCTCGAATCATGCGCGCCGGGCACGGTGCGGGCCCACATCCAGGGGGCTCTGCATGGTGCTAATCATGTTACCGGCCATTTGCTGCGACAACCAGGAAAGCTGCCGGCTCCCACCCGCACCGTGCGCACCGAAGTGCTCATTATTGGCGGAGGCGTGGCCGGGTTAGCCGCCCGGCGTGAGCTGCACCAACAAGGCCAAACTAATACACTGCTACTTGAACTAGACGAGCGAGTGGGCGGAAATGCATCCTCCGGGCAAAACCAGGTTTCCGCGTATCCGTGGGGCGCCCATTACCTGCCTGTTCCTGATTCCCGCAACAGCAAGCTGCTGGCCTTTTTGCGAGAGTCAGAGGTGATAACCGGGTATGCTGCGGATACGGGCTTGCCTATTTACAACGAGTACTATCTCTGCCACGACCCCGAGGAGCGCCTCAGCATCCACGGGCATTGGCAGCAGGGTTTGGTGCCCGATGCCGGTGTACCAGCCGCCGACCGCGCCGAAATTGCGCGATTTTTCAAACTAATTGAAGAGCTAAAGCAAGCCCGCGGCCAGGACGACAAAGAGGCGTTTGCCATTCCCTTGGATCATTCCTCCGCCGACTCAACCTACCGCCAGCTCGATACCATTTCCTTCTCCGATTACCTCACACAGCACGGTTACACCTCTCCCTACTTGCTTTGGTACCTCGACTACGGCTGCCGCGACGACTACGGCGCGCCCGCCGCGGCGGTGTCGGCGTGGGCGGGACTGCACTACTTTGCCGCTCGCAAAGGCCGCGCCCACAACGCCAGCGCCTCCGATGTGCTAACCTGGCCCGAAGGCAATAACTTCTTGATCGAACAGCTGCGCCAGCAGGCTTCCGCCCCCATCAGCACGGGCATGGTAGCTTATCAATTGCGCGAAACTACTACGGGGCTAGACGTGCTGGCGTATGACGTAGCTACCCAACAATCGGTGCGCGTGGAGGCGCAGCAGGTGCTATTGGCTACGCCGCAGTTTGTTACGCAGCGGCTCCTAGCAGGCCTGACCGATGCCCCTAAGTCTACCTTAACGCCCTATCATGCGCCGTGGGTGGTAGCAAACCTCACGGTGGACGGCCTGCCGCAGGGCCCCGGTCAGCCGCTGTGTTGGGACAATGTGCGCTACGGTAGCACGGCGGTGGGCTATGTGAATGCCAACCACCAAAATTTAAGCCTCAACTCCGACGGGGCCAAGGTCATTACCATGTACTGGCCACTGTGCGACGAGCCGCCCGAAGCTGCCCGCCGCAGCGCCTACCAAACCAGCTACGATGAATGGGTAAAACGCCTGCTTGCGGAGCTGGAAATCATGCACCCCGGCGTTACGCCTCATGTTCGGCGGGCCGATGTGTGGGTGTGGGGCCATGGCATGGTAGCACCTACACCCGGCTACCTCTGGGGCCCTGACCGAGTGGCGGCCGCCCACCCCTGGCGCAATAAGTTGTTCTTCGCCCACACCGACCTGAGCGGTATTTCTATCTTCGAGGAAGGATTTTATCAAGGCGTACGGGCAGCGCACGAAATGCTGGCGGCATCCTAGTAATTAGCTTCTCCATCCGTGTCTCTCCCCCGCCCCACCCAGCCCTGGATTCGCTCTGCCC
>NZ_CAXTBM010000036.1:0-63300 GCF_964242765.1 uncultured Hymenobacter sp. | reverse complement strand
GGACTGCGGCGGTAGATAACGCGGTTTGCGAGGTAGCCCCCTACACCAATGTGCGCCTCCTGCTCGGCTAGCAGCTGCGCTACTAGTGCTTCAAAGTCGGCGGTGTCGCGCAGGTCAGCGTCATGTAGGAGAGGGTTTTTGGCGGTGAAGTCGAGGCGGGCCACGTCGGGGGCGTTCAGGTTGACGGGCAGGATAGAATGAAATTCGTGCTGGTGACGCTCAAGAAGTTCGGCGAGCATAGTAGATCAGGGAGATAAACCAAAGTGGGACGGCCCTACCGTGCGCCGAAATAAAGGCAGCGGGTAGTACAATATCTTGTACGGGGCGTCGTAGGGCTGCAAGCTAAAGCATCCGGTACAGAATCCCGTAATTTGCAATTCCTCTAAACCCTTCGGGGTAGGGCATAGTTATCATCCTGCTTCAAAAAACAAGCCTCTAGTTTCTGCGCACCCAATGAGCACACCGTACCTATCACTCAACGTCGTCGAACTCACGCGGGAAACCGACGACGCTGTTACTATTCATCTGGAACATCCGAGCCGTCAAATAATTGCCAGCGAAGCCGGGCAGTTTCTGACGTTGATATTGCCCTGTGGCCCCGGTGGTAAGAAAGAGCGGCGGGCCTACTCGCTTAGCAGCACGCCGAGCGAAGCCCCGCGTTTGTCGGTCACGGTGAAGCGCGTGACGGGCGGGCTCGTCAGCAATTACCTGCTCGATACGGTGCGAGTAGGCCAGCAGCTAGAGGCAATGGCACCGCTAGGCAACTTCACGCTTAAAGCCAGCCCCAAATCGGCGCGTTCGTTGGTGCTAGTGGGTGCTGGCTCCGGCATCACCCCCTTGATGAGCATGCTCAAGGCGGTGCTGCGCGAAGAGCCGCAAAGCCATGTGCTCTTGGTATATGGCAACCGCAACGAGAAGTCGGTGATTTTCAGTGAGCAACTCCGGCAACTGGAAGCGCAATATGCAAGCCGCTTTCAGGTCGAACACGTATACAGTCAGCCAGTTGGGCCAGTGTCGGCGCATCAGCACATCGGTCGTCTGAACCGGACTACGTTGCTGCGGATTCTGGAACAGCGCCATCAGTTTCCGGCTTCGCAGGCCGAGTATTTTCTCTGCGGTCCGGAAGGCATGATGCTGGAAGTGAAAGCGGCCCTCGACTTGTTGGGCGTGCCCGATAGCCGCATCCGCCGCGAGAGTTTCGTGGCCGCCGCCGAAACGCAAGAAGCCAGCGCCACCCAGCCCAACGGCCACGGCGACGTATCGGCCGACGATGACGACCAAATCAAGACCCGTACCGTAACCATCAACTACGAAGGCTCGGAATACCAATTCGAGGTGACGCCCAGCCAAACGGTGCTGGAAGCCGCTCTGGATCAGGATATTGACTTGCCTTATTCCTGCCAAGCAGGATTGTGCACGGCTTGCCGGGGGAAGTGCCTCTCGGGCAAAGTCCACCTCGATGAGCGCGAAGGGTTGTCGGATTCGGAAATGAAACAAGGCTACGTGCTTGTGTGCGTTGCCCATCCACTCACTAGCGACGTAGTAATCGAAATCGACTAGAACACGACTTGGCGCGTTCCTGTGGGGAGTTGAAAATTTCCCTGAAAAATATGCAAACCACGCGCTTGTTGTTCATCTGAACCTAAAATAGTGGTTCTTCACGCTTTGCTGCTTGCAAGACCAAACCGCACCGTACCGGAAAACTTTCCGTATATTCTTTCCTTATGACGCCCACTACTGAACTTGCTGCCGCTTCGGCCACCGAAACCCAGCGTCCACCACGGCACTACTTACCTGAAGATTTTCATGTGACGGATTGGGCAGCGCTGGAGCCCTTCTTCGTGGAACTAAGGGAGCGGACTCTCACCTCCGGCGCGGAACTGGAACGTTGGCTGCTCGACCGTTCGGAGTTAGAAGCCGCTTTAAGCGAAGATTTGGCTTGGCGCTATATCCGCATGACCTGCGATACGCAGGACGAGGAGCGGGCTGCCGCTTTTCAGTATTTCGTGAGTGAGATTGAGCCCAACGTGGCACCCCACGACCACGCCCTCAACGAGAAAATGATGAGTTCGGACTTTCTACCCGAACTCGACCCTCGCAAATACCGCGTGTTTCTGCGTTCGGTGCGGCAGGCGCTGGAAATCTACCGGGTGGAAAATATTCCGCTCAAAACCGAAATCAGCACCAAGCAGCAGCAATACGCTGCCATTGCCGGCGCTATGACGGTGACGCTAGATGGTGAAGAAATGACCCTGCCGCGCGCCGCCGACCGCCTCAAGAGTCCTAACCGCGCGATGCGTGAGGAAGCCTACCGCTCGATTCAGGCGCGCCGCTTGCGCGATGCCGAGCCGCTCGATGTGCTGTTTACAGAACTCGTGGGCTTGCGCCACCGGGTAGCTCTGAACGCGGGCTTTGTCAATTTCCGGGATTATATGTTCGCGGCGCTTGGCCGTTTCGACTACACTCCGCAGGATTGTTTGGCTTTCCATAAAGCCATTCGCGAAACGGTAGTGCCGCTCATCGACGACCTGGATCTGGAGCGGCGACAAGACCTGGGGCTGGCTGAGTTGCGGCCTTGGGACCTAGATGTAGATGTGTCGGGTAAGGCCCCGTTGCGGCCTTTCGACACCGGAGAAGAGCTGTTAGAAAAGACCATCACGGTGTTCCAAAACTTGGACCCGTACCTCGGCGACTGTTTGCGCACCATGCGCCACATGGGCCAACTGGATTTAGAGTCGCGCAAGGGCAAAGCGCCCGGCGGCTACAACTACCCGCTCGACGAAACCGGGGTGCCCTTCATTTTCATGAATGCCACCAGCTCCCTGCGCGACGTGGTAACTATGCTGCACGAAGGTGGGCACGCCGTCCATTCTTTCTTGACGCGCAACCTCCCGCTTGGTGCCGACAAACATCCACCGTCTGAGGTGGCAGAGCTAGCTTCTATGAGTATGGAGCTGATGAGCATGGACCACTGGGGCGTGTTCTTCACCGACTCGGATGATTTGCGCCGCGCCAAAAAAACGCACCTCGAGAGTGTGCTCGAAACCTTTCCTTGGGTGGCTACTATCGATAAGTTTCAACATTGGGTCTACGAAAATCCGCAGCACACGGAAGCGGAGCGGCACCAGCGCTGGACCACCATTTTCGATGAGTTCAACCAGCGTACGGTAAGCTGGAAAGGATTGGAAAGCTTTAAACCGTACTTGTGGCAGAAGCAACTGCACCTCTACGAGGTGCCCTTTTATTACATTGAGTACGCTATGGCCCAACTCGGCGCTATTGCCGTGTGGCGTAATTTCCGCCAGAATTCTCAGGAGGGACTCGAAGCCTACAAGCGCGCCTTGGCTTTGGGCTACACCGCGCCCATCGGCGAAATCTACGCCGCCGCCGGCATCCGTTTTGATTTCAGCACCGATTACCTACGTACGCTTGCTGACTTCGTGCGCGAAGAAATGGCGAAACTGTAATAAAACAGCTTCCGGGTTGAAAACAGAAGGCGCAGCAGTTGTAACTGTTGCGCCTTCTGTTTTCAACCCGGAAGCTGTTTTATGTTTAAGTCCTTTATTCCTAGAAACAATGCAAAGGCACCTCACTCGGTGTCGGGCCTAAGGCTTGTTGTGCTCGGATGGGCACCAAGCCGTTCACAATTAAAGCATTGTACGCCTTTGCTGCACCTACGAACGTTGCCTATCGCACGGGGCAGATAGAGATAGTATGCACTGGACGTAAAAAAAGCGGCCGGAAAACTCCGGTCGCCTTTCCACAACCAACTCAACCAACACCAGCGGCACGGCGGCCGCTGGCTGTAATAGGAAGAGCTTGTGGATCGAGTGTCGGTTGCATGAGGATAGATAAAAAAGTGTTTTTCTCTGTTAGTCAGGGAATTAAAATAAAAAGCCTGCTCAGCAATCAGTCGAGCAGGCTTTTTAAAATGGCCAGAATTCTATTCGGGCAACTCGAAGAGGGGGAGCGGGGTTAATTGTTTGTACTTGCCTCCCAAGCTTTGCAACTCAGCTTGGCGAAGCTGGAGGTAGTTGTTGAATTTTTTGGCGGCTTGGTCGTATTTCACCCGGTAGCCTACCACTTGCCCGTCGTACTGCCCAATGGTGTCTAGCGTATTCAGGGCGGTGCTACTGGGGGCGGGGCCGTCGGGGCGCGAAGTCATCGTGCGCAATACGCTTAACACCGAATCCTGGGCCGAATCATAACGGTCGATTTGGGTGGACTGCATGGTGAGTTGCTGATAACGTAGCGTTTTGAGCCGGTTGTTGGCTTGAGTGAGTTGTTGAAGCTGTTGCTTATCGGCCGCAGGCCAACGCTCTAGTTCGTTCAGCATTTGGTTGATAGCCGTAATTTTGGCATCGTCGCTGGCTATCATTTGGGCCCAGCGCGTGTCGACGGAGTCGCGCAATACGTCGAGCTGTTGTTTGGCGGCCGTGGCCGAAGCTGGATCGAGGGCTTTGGGGGGACGGTTGCAAGCGGCTAAGGTGGTCATTAGCAGCAGTACAAGCCAGGCAGTTTGTTTAAGCACGGGTTTTACGTATAAAATCAACGAATCGGTGAAGCAAGAACAGCAACGGGAAGCGAAGTAAGCAGGTTAATGTAGTATTTGTTGGCCTTCGCGTAAGCATTTAATTATTTACTCTGGGCCACAACGCATAGTCAGGGCTTGATAGTGCCCTCAGGTACAACCAAGTCTGTCGGCTAGGTTGAAACTATGGTGGAAGCTGTTCGTTGTTGCTACAAGTGATGCACGAGGGGGACGCATAAAAGCAGCTTTCCGCTAGCTAGCCGAACGCCGCTGCCTGCGCCTGCCTACCTTTGCGGCCCGACTGTGTCGGCTATCGGCTGCGTGTAAAGCCAGGTCGCCAATCAACGAAATCAATTTAAATCAGCGCCAATCAGTGTCTTATGAGTGACATCACGCCTCTCGATAGTGTAGGAGAATTTGGCCTTATCCGCCGCATCCAAGATACTATCACGCTTCGCCAACCTAGTACCAAGCTGGGTATCGGTGACGACGCCGCTATTGTGGCTCCCCCAACTGGCCACGAGGTGGTAGTCAGTACCGACATGCTAGTAGAAGGTGTGCACTTTGATCTTACCTTTTGCCCGCTCAAGCACTTGGGCTACAAGGCGGTGGCCGTCAATGTATCGGATGTGGCAGCTATGAATGCCATACCCACCCAGATTGTGGTGGCGCTCAGTATTGGCGCTCGGTTTTCGGTGGAAGCTGTGCAGGAGCTTTACGAAGGCATGCGCCTCGCCTGCGAAGCCTACGATGTAGACATCGTGGGCGGCGACACCACCGCCAGCCGTGGCGGCCTCACCATTAGCATTACTGTGCTAGGGCAGGTGGCCGCCGGCAAGGCCGTGCGGCGGAGTGGCGCTGGCCCCAACGACCTGCTTTGCGTAACCGGCGACCTTGGCGGCGCTTACCTCGGCCTGCAAGTGCTGGAGCGCGAAAAGCAAGCCTGGCAAGCCGACCCTGAAACCCAGCCCGAACTCGGCAAGTATCCCTACGTGCTTCAGCGTCAGCTTCGCCCCGAGGCGCGCATGGACGTAATTCACGAACTGCGCGACTTGGCTATACTACCTACCAGCATGATCGACATTTCCGACGGCTTGGCTTCGGAAGTGTTGCACCTCTGCCAGGCCAGCAATACAGGGGCCCGCATTTTCTCGGAAAACCTGCCTATTGCCAACCCCACGCTGGAAGTGGCCGAGGAGTTCAACCTCGACCCCATCATGTGCATGCTCAACGGTGGCGAAGACTACGAGTTGCTCTTCACCGTCCCTCTCGCCGCCCACCAACTCCTCAAAAACCACCCCGACATTACCATTATCGGCCACATGGTGGAGAAGAGCGAAGGCACTAATCTCATCACCAAATCCGGTCAGCCTGTGCCGCTCCGGGCACAAGGGTTCAACCACTTCGGGTAGTTAGCATAGCACCCCAAAGAACCTGACGGCGCACTAACGGCCAGCCTAGAACAATCTTCACTGTTCTGGGCCGGCCGTTAGTGCGCCGTCAGGTTCTTTGGGGTGTTTAGGATAAGAAGGCAAGTCTTAATCCTCTGGATAGGGAATGTACACGAAGTTGGTGAACTCCTTGTCCAGCACAAACAGGCAACAGTATTCATCTGGGTCCTTGTAGGTGGACTGGAAGGCTTCGACGCCCTCGGTACCGACGATGCCTTGTTGCACGAACAGCTCCAGAAAAGAGGCAAACACGTGCCATTCTAGGCTCAACTCATCAGCGTTAACGAGCAAGCTGCCAAGAGCTACCTCCTGGCGGGCGAAAACGAAAATAGGGTACTTCGAAATATCCATCTTCCGCACCTGAGAAGAAGCTTCGAGCAGCGTATCAGAAACGGTGGCGAAGTCCTTGGTGATGGTGCCGAGATATTTGCCGTTCAGTTCGGGGTCGTTGGCGTAGTCCATGTGGGTATTATCTTGCTGGTCATACAAAGAGAGCAGCACTATGATTTGGGAAATTCAATCTTATGCAGGTGTAGGACCAATTATATTCGGAATGCAACGCATAGCTGTCCAAAAATTATTTGAGGAAAAGCCAAACTCCTTTTTCAAAGCTGATCAGATAACCCTCACGGACTATTATACACAGGCAGGTGTTTTTGTTTACTACGATGAAACTGAGGCTTGCAATGCTGTTGAGTTTACCAAACCAGCCAACGTTAAGTGGCAAGAGAAACAGTTATTATCTCTGCCACTCGGAAAATTACGCGACTATATGCGAAGTCAAGACAACATGTTAGAAGAAGACGAAAGTGGTTTTACTTCTTACAAGAACGGTGTGGGTGGCTATACAGAAGATATAGACGATCTTGACGAATCAGTCGAAACAATTATTTGCTTCCAGCAGGGCTATTATGCTACTGCACTCATAAGCTAAAAGCAGCTACACTACCGCAGCTCCAGCGCCACCACATTCTCTACGTGGTGCGTGTGGGGGAACATATCCACCGGCTGCACGCGGGTTACCCAGTACGCCTCGTCCAGTAGCTCCAAATCCCGCGCCTGAGTGGCGGGGTTGCAGCTGACGTACACGATGCGGGGAGCACGCATTTCGAGTAGGCGGCGCACCACGTCTTCGTGCATGCCGGCGCGGGGTGGGTCGGTGATGACCACGTCAGGACGGCCGTGCTGGGTTATGAACTCGGCGTTGAGCACGTCCTTCATGTCACCGGCGTAGAATTCGGTGTTGTTGACGCCGTTGATTTCCGAGTTGATGCGGGCATCCGCTACGGCTTGCTCCACATACTCAACGCCCACTACGTGCCGGGCCTGACGGGCCACGAAATTGGCGATGGTGCCAGCGCCGGTATAGAGGTCATACACCAGCTCGTCGCCGGTGAGTTGGGCGAAGTCGCGGGCTACTTTGTAGAGGTTGTAGGCGCCTTCGGAGTTGGTTTGGTAGAATGATTTCGGGCCGACGCGGAAACGCAGGCCTTCCATTTCCTCGTGGATGTGCGGCTCCCCTTTGTAGCACACTACTTCCAGGTCGTGGAAGGTTTCGTTGCCTTTGTCGTTGAGGACGTAGTTGAGGGAGGTGATTTGCGGGAACCGTTCGTGCAAATAATCCAGCAGCGGCAGCAGGGCATCGTGAGCGTAGTAGCACTGCAAAATCACCATCAGGTCGCCGCTGTTGGCGGTCCGGATAATCAGGTTGCGCAGGAAGCCCTGCTGGGTCACCAGGTTGTTGAAGGGCAGATCATGCTGGCGGGCATAGTCGCGGACCGCCAGCCGGATCTGGTTGCTGGGGTCGGGCTGAAGCCAGCAGTGGTTCACGTCCAGAATCTTGTCGAAGCGAGCCGGAGTGTGGAAGCCAAGCACGCGCCGCTCGTAGTTCTCGCCGGAGCTGATTTGCTCGTTGGTGAGCCAGCCATTATGGCTGAACGTGTATTCGAGCTTGTTGCGGTAGTACGTCTGATCGGGTGAAGGCAGAATAGGCTGAATCTCGGGTAGCGCTACTTTCCCGATGCGCTGCAACGTATCCGTTACTTGCTGCTGCTTGAATTGCAGCTGCGTCTCGTAGCCCAAGTGCTGCCACTTGCAGCCCCCGCAGGTGCCGAAATGCTCACAAAACGGCTGCACCCGCAGGTCGGAATATTTATGAAATCGGGTTGGTACGGCTTCCAGGTAGTTCTTGCGCGACTTGCTGATGCGCAAATCCACCACGTCGCCGGGCGCCACATGGGTCACGAATACCACCAGATTATCAATGCGCACGAGGCATTTGCCTTCGGCAACCATGTCTTGAATTTCAACTTCGCGCAGGGCCTGCGCGGGAATGTTTTTAGCGGCTTTATTCACGCCGCAAAGGTAATCACGGATTCAGCCGGATTTCGGATTTTACGGATTTTGTCGGTTGGCGTAGTCTAACGTCGTCGAATATACTCGCCAGCTTTCTACCACCGTGCTAGGTGCAAATTCATTCGAACGGTAGCAACCGTATTACCAGCAGGAAGGAAGCTGTACTATCACAAATCTGCACAACAAAAAAGGCGCTTCAGATGAAGCGCCTTTTCCAATCCGATAAAACTCAGGTTAAACCAAGAAAATCAGCTAAGCCCGTGGCTTATTTCATTACTTCAAACCAGCCTTTGTACGACCGACCACCTGCCAATTGAAGTTGGTAGTAGTACACGCCAGCCGGAGAGTTGGCCCCATCGAAGGTGTTGCGGTAGTTACTGGTCTTATATACCTCCTTGCCCCAACGGTTGAATACGGTGAGTGTCGTGTTGTACAACTCCACGTTCTTCACAATGAACTGGTCGTTAAGGCCGTCGCCATTGGGCGTCACCACGTTATAAAATACCAAGTCGTTGGCAAACGCCACGCAGGCAGAGTTAGAAGACGAAGCCGGCGTACCGGCGGTGGCGCTTATGGCTTGCACCCGGAAGCACTGGTCGAAGCCAGCACTGCCGGTGGTGAGCGTGGCGTCGGTAACGGTGGCGGCTACGGTCTGCACCAACTCCTCGGTGCCGTTGCTGACGCGACGGAAAATCTGATATTCCTGCACCGCGAAGCCTACATACGGATTCCACGCCACGGTTACTTTGCCCTCATCTCGACCAGTTCCACCTTCCGCGGCGGTGGCCTGCGCACGAATCGTGGTGTGTTGCGTGCTGCCAAGCAAGGTGCCGCAGGCGTTGGTCAACTCCAGGCGGTACTCGTAGGCGCTGGCATCGGCATCCACTCCCGTATCGGTGAAGTTGGTGGCGGTAGTGGCCGCGCTGCCCACGGGGGCGAAAGCGCTAGTGCTGCCCGCCGGACGACGCATGATGTTCAGGCGGTTGGTGTTGCCAGTGTTGTTGGGCACGCTGAGGATTAAATTAACCCGGCGGTCATCCTGCGGATCGACGGAAGCTACTACCAAGTTGGTGCTAGCGTTGTCGGGACGCACAGTGAAGGTAGCGGCGCAGTTGGCGCTGGTTGTCTCGGTTACTTGGATAGTAGCCAGGGCGCTGCCTGTTGGGAAGTCAACGCGGATAGTCGGTGAGTTTTGGCCGCTGACAAGGATGCCGCCCGTTACAATCCACTGATAAACGGCACCCGATTGGCCTGTGCCTACGGTGTAGCTGAGGCCAGTGCGCGCTTCGGGGCAGTAGCTGGCCGGGCCACTAATGGCAAGGATAGGCACTACGGTGAAGGTTTTGGTGTAGAGCGGGCCGGCGCAGAGACTGGCGTTGGTTTCGCGGGCCGTGAGCGTGTAGGAACCGACGGTTGGCGTTGGCAGCGTGACTGTATTGCTAGCACTGGCAACGGTAGCGTTGTTCAACTGAAATTGGTAAGTAGAAGCTGTTCCGCCCGGCAGCGAGAAGCTTAAGTTGCCGCCCGTCGCGCAAACCTGAGTTGGCCCACTAATAGCCAGGTTTGTGGCGGGGGAAGGCCGCACCGTTACGTACAGCGTGTCGCTCTGACCCAGGCAGCGGCCCCCGGTCGGGTTGCTGGATTCCGTCACAACGAGCTTGGCAATACCGGGGCGGGTGAAGTTCACCTGAACCGTGTTTTGATTGGTGCCCACCTGAGTGCCTCCCACAATTCGCCAGCCATAGGAGGAGCCGTTCGTGAGCAAGGTTTGATACGTGAACGGACCATCCGCCAAGCACACAGTCAACGGGCCAGTTGGCCGCTGCGTAACAAGCTGTTGGTTGACGCGCACCGGGAACGTGACTGTATCCGAAGAGCACCCAAGCGAGTTCAGATGGAAGGCCTTCACGCTAGCGGTAGCGGAGGCCGTGCCCCAGTTCACGGTAATAGCCGCCGTACCTTGGCCACCCGCTATAGTACCACCCGTCACGAGCCATTGATAGCCGGTGCCCTGCGCATTACGGACCGAATAGGCCACTCCTTGCACCGTGGGGCACACCGAAGTGGAACCCTGGATACTGTCGGGCAGCGGACGCGGATTCACGGTGATGCGCACCGTATCGCGGGCTATGCAGCTTTGGGTCGTGGTGGCCGTCACCACATACGTGAGTGTAAGTGGATTCTGGGTGTTGTTCACGCCCGTGAAAGTGGGTTGGGCAGATGTGGCGCTGCTCAGGTTGGTAGCCGGGCTCCACTGGTAGGTGTAGCCCGTCAGAGCCGTGGTACCGAGTGTTGTGCGCTTGCCGTCGCAAACCGCCGCATCGGCACCCGCATTGGCTACTGCCGCGGGGTTGACTGTTACGCGTACCGTGCTGGTATTCACACAACCTTCAGCAGTGGTGGCTGTGAGGGTATACGTAAGCAACTGCGGCGTAGTGCCCGTGTTGATTTGCGAGAAAATAGGCTGCGCGGCGGTGGCGCTGCTCAAGCCACTAGCCGGGCTCCAGGCATAGGTGTAGCCGGTAAGTGAGGCCGAACCCAGGGTTGTCTGGTCGCCGGAGCATAGGGCGCGGTCGGTGCCGGCATTGGCAATGGCCGTTGGATTAACGGTGACTCGCACCGTATCCCGTGCTACGCAGCCGTTGCTGGTAGTGGCCGTCAGGATGTAACTCAGAACCTGTGGTGCAGTGCCAGTGTTCGGTAAAGTTAAGGTGGGGCTGGCACTAGTAGCGCTGCTTAAGCCTGTGGCTGGGCTCCAAGCGTAGGTGTAGCCCGTCACGGCCGAGGCACCCAACGGGGTAGCAACACCCGAGCACACGGCCCGGTCCGCACCTGCTGCTGCTACGGCGGCTGGATTCACGGTTACGCGCACGGTGCTTATGTTGGTGCAGCCCTCAGTGGTGGTAGCCGTTACGGTGTAGCTCAGGATTTGCGGAGTAGCACTGGTGTTCGTGAGCGTCAGAGTTGGCGTAGCGGCGCTAACATTACTCAAGCCCGTAGCCGGACTCCAGGCGTAGCTATAGCCCGTCAGGGCTGCCGAGCCAAGCGTGGTAGCAACGCCCGAGCACACAGCCCGGTCCGTGCCTGCGTTGGCAATGGCAGCCGGATTCACGGTTACGCGAACAGTGTCGCGGGTTACGCAGCCGCTGCTGGTCGTCACGGTCAAAATATACTGGTTGACAATGGGGGCCGCGGTGGTGTTGGTTAGCGTGACGTTGGCAGTGGCACCGCTCAAGGTGCTCAACCCAGCAACTGGGCTCCAGACATAGGTGCTGCCGGCTACGTTACTGGCAGCATCACCAAGAACGGCGGTGCCACCCGAACAAAACACTCGGTCAACTCCCGCCTGTGCCACGGCTGCCGGATTCACTAGCACCGTCACAGTGTCGCGGGCTATGCAGCCCGAGGCGGTGGTAGCCGTTACTACGTACCGTAAAGATTGGGACGCAGTGCCTGTATTTGTGAACGTGAGCGAAGGCTGCGCGGCCGTGGCACTGGTCAGGTTAGTGGCCGGGCTCCACTGGTAGGTGTAGCCCGTGAGGCCCGCAGTGCCCAGCGTGGCCGCTACTCCCGAACAAACCGTGGCATCCGCCCCCGCGTTGGCTACTGCCTGCGTGTTCACCGTCACAGTTACCGCCCGCGAGTTAATGCACGTTCCGTCCGTCGTAGTGACGGTGTAGGTGGTCGTAACGGAAGGCGTAACCGTGATGCTGGCTCCCGTGAAGGTTTGGCCTGTGTTACTGGTCCAGGTGTAGCTGGTGCCGCCCGAAGCGGTAAGGGTAGTGGAAGCGCCTTGGCAAATAGTGGCGTTGGTGGGCGTCACGGCCAGTGCGCCGGCTGGCCGCACGTCAATAGTGCGCGACACCGAATCGGTGGGGCAGTTTAGCGCCGAGACGCCGCGCACCGTCACGCGGCCCGCGCCGGTGCCATTCCAAAGGACCTGCACCATGTTGCCGGTGTTGGAACCCTGAATAGTACCGCCTTGCACGGTCCAGCGGTAGGAACTAGCCGTGGGTCCGCTTGCCGTGTAAGGCCGCGGAGTGGTTCGGTCGCAGATAACGGCTTCCCCCGTAATGCCCGTTGGGCCGGCCGCTTTCGTTACCAGAATCTGAAACACTTCGGCCACGGTTTTGGCACCGCACGCCACGTCGGTAGCCGTTATTACCACATCGTAAGGCGTGTTACGGGCGTTGCCGCACTGGCTATTGAACACGAACTGGCTGTTTACACTGCCATTGGCGCCCTGCACCGTGGCACTACCCGTAGGCGCCCCCGGTAGCACCGTTCCTTGGCTGCCGCCGAAGGTGGCGTTGAAGGGACCCGTACCATCGAGCAGGACACTATTAGCCCTCAGATTGATAGGATTGCCGTCGGCGTCGGTGGCGGCTAGGTTGAAGGTGAGGGGTTGACCTTCCTGAACAGTGAACGTGCGGGTGACTACCGTAGCCGGCGTAAACTGCGGCGAATTATTGGGCTGACAGGTGCGCGATACCAGTTGAATCTCGCGGCGCGTCGAGCCAATCAACACCTCATTGCCATTGATGGAGCGGTACTCTTTCACCTCCACGGCTACCACGAACCGGCCCACACGAGAAGTAGCGTAGCGGCTGATGCCGTTGCTGGCATTCAAGAAAGCATAGTTGCCAGGAGTGGTACCGAAAGGATTTGTGGCCGAATAGCCTAGCGCGTACAAAACGCTGGGCGGGGGCGGCGTAAAGGCTTGATTGCTGCCTTGAAAGTCGTTGTAGGGCGTGCTGAACGAATAAATCAGCCGGTCACCGTCAGGGTCTACGGCGTTGTTGACCAGGATGCTGGTGTCGCCCTGGCAGATAACAACAACGGCCGTGTCCGAGAAAGTAGGGGACGTATTGGGTAGCAGCGGCGGGGCCATATCCACGTACAGCGTCTGGTTCTGGCCGCTAGGATTGTTCAGATTGTCGATGTTGAAGTTGCGCGTACCATCGGTGTACACCGCGTAGTAGCCTGAGAGCGACACGGGCAAGTCTACAATCGCCTCGTAGCGGGCCAAGCGCACGGATGGCACCGTGCCTGCCGGAATGCTGCACCCGCCCGGCAGCGGCGGCGTGATACTCGGATTGGAAACACGCGGCAGCCGAAACGTGCCAGCCGGTTGCTGGTCGAACTGAGCAGGACCACCACAAACCAACTGCGCACACGAGAAGCTGTTGGAACCCTGCCCGCTGACAATGCGCTGGCCAGTGGTCTTGTTGTAAAGGTTTAAAAAGATGTTGCAGCGCCCGTCCGGTACGCTCGAAACGGTCTGGGATGGCACTCCCGGGACCGGGCATTCCGAATTTAAATAAATGAGTACCGTAATACGATAACGAAACTGATTACCTGCGGGGCCGTTGGCGCCGAGGTATTGATAAGTCATTTCGCCTCCCAACAAGTGAGAAGCCACCGCTGGCCCTGGGCGCAACCCCGTTAGCAGCAGCAGCAGGAATAAGGCGCGAAGTATAGATTTAGCCATATAGGAAGGTTAGATGATGATCGTTAGCGCTTCGCTGCAACTCACCAACTGCCATTCCTTAGCTGGAAGGCGCAAAAGGCAGTTGGTGAGTTGCAAGCAACTAATAGCCTATTTGAATGCGGCGGGCGGCCATTTTTCCTTCGGCGTTTTGCAGGCGCACCAGATACAGGCCGCGGGGCAGAGTCGAGAGGTCTAACGCAGCTTCTTGATTCGGACCCAGCTTCACCGAAGCCTGCATCACCTGGGCGCCCACCACGTTGTCGATGCGCACGGCGTAGGTGCCGGCCGCAGCGGGGTCGGGGAGGCGCAAGCGTAGGTGGCCGTCGGCCGAGGGGTTCGGGAAGATGGTCAGCGCTGGCATCGTACGCGCCTCAGGCGTAGCCAGCACCAGGTTCAGGCGCACCGAGTAGTCTTCGGTTTCCGAGTTGTTCTGGTTGATCTGGCAGGCGGTAGGTGTAGGCAAGGTATTGAGCCGCACCATCACGCGCATCCGCGTAAAGCCGATGGTGCTAGCGGTAGTCGGGATGGAAATGGGCGCCGTGAAGACCGTGGCCGAAGTTTGTCCGTTCATCACCAGTTCCGACGTTTCGTAGGTGCCGTTACGGTTCCAATCCACCCAGGCCCACAATACATGCTGCTGAAAGTTGGCATTCACGCTCAAACTTAGCGTGGTGCTTTGTCCCTGGTACATGTTTACCACTTGGCTGATGTAATTGCCGTAGCCGCCGGTTGAAGCCGTAGAAGTATTGTCGAGGTCGGCGAAGGCTCCGCGGCGGACGGCCACGTTGGTTAGCCAGATGTTAGCTGTTGTACCCGTGGCCGTGCAATACGACACGCAGGGTTGCATAAATACCACGTGGCTGTTCTGCGTCACCACGTTGTTGCCAAAGGAATTGGTTGCTGTCAGGCTAACGTTGAACACCCCCGCTGTGGAGTAGATGTGCGACGGATTCTGTTGCGTGCTGGTGCTGCCATCGCCGAAATTCCAGAGCCAACTTGTGGGCGCATTGCTGCTTTGGTCGGTGAACTGTACGGGGTTTTGGCAGTTGCCCAGCACGAAATTCGAGGTGAAAGCTGCCACGGGCGGATTGGTGTTCGACAGCACCGTTACGGTGTAGTCCTCCACTTGACCTAACTGCGGGTTGGCGCAGGGGCCACTGGCGCCCCCCACAAAATCGGCTAGCACCCGCAGGCGCAGCGGCACGTTTTTCACAGCCGAGCCCGGAATGCTTAAGGTTCCCGAAGGACTAGCGCGGTTCAACGCGGTGTACAGCAACTCACTGCCCGTGAAAGCGCCATCGTTATTTAAGTCCAGCCACACGCGGGTGTCGTGCGGAGTGGTGCCGCCAGTGATGAGGCTAATCAGCACGGCGGTGCCTTCGGTGAGTTGTACCCGGCTGCCACAGGTGAAGTTCTCGTAGCCAGCTTGCCCATTCAACGAAGTTTTGACGAGTGCGCCCAGCGCGAAACGGGTGATACCGTAGTCGCAGCAATAAGCGGTGGTGGTAGGCGTGCAGGTGGCTACTACGGGCACCGTATTGTTATATACAATGTAGCCCGTGCGAGTGCGCACGTTGGAACCGGTTGCATTAGTTGCCGTTAGCGTCACGGTGTAGGTGCCCGGCGTGGTGTAGCAGTGGTTAGGGTTTTGGAGGGTGCTGGTGGTGTTATCGCCGAAGTTCCAGAGCCAGCTAGTAGGAGCGTTCTGCGTTTGATCGGTGAACTGCACGCAGCCCGAACAAGTCAGCGTCTGGTCGGCCACAAACTCTGCAATGGGGGCGGCCGTATTCGCTACGGCCGTTATAGCGTAGTCTTCGGTTTGCGAGTATTGAGGCGTAGAGCAAGGAGTGGGTACTGGCGAATTTTCCCAGTCGGCGGCGACGCGCAGCCGTAGCCGGGTGTTAAGCACGGTGTTAGCGGGCAGTGAAATAGTACCGCTGTGGAGTTGCATGGCGTTGGAAGAGAAAATCAGTTCCGAGACCGAATTCAAGGTGCCATCGTTGTTGATATCCAGCCACACGCGCACCGTTTCATTGACACCCGCATTGGTACGAATGCTAATAGGGTAGCTCTGGCCTACCGTCAGGGTGGTCCCAATGGTGCAAGCATAGTCCCGAAAACCATCTTGCACCCCAGGCGTGGTGTTGTTGATTGAGCTTAACGTTACGTTCAGAATGCCCATCCCGAAGGCATGGCCGGAAGCTGGTGCCGAACCCGGCGTACACGCATTAGTAGCTGGTGGACATTGGGCCCAGCCCACAATCGGCCCCAGTATTAATTGTAAAACCAGTAAGAAAGCACCCAGCCAAGGAGATGGTAAGCGTTGCGTACGTAAAGTTAGAAGCATAGAATACAGGGGTACAAAATCACATAATAAACTCTAAATGTAGGAACAATGCCCTGACAAAGTGCAGCCTCTTCCAGGGTGGGAGCGATATGTAATTCAATAAGTTCTAAGGGTTAAAAAAATAGATGAATTAGTACCAAATATCGACCGCCTGCCCTGAAATAAGTAGTTTTGCCGACCTGCCTCAAGGCAGGTAACGCATTCTTCTAGGCATGAAAAACAAAGTAGTTCTTATCACCGGCGGCACGTCCGGCATTGGTCGGTCCTGCGCTGTGGCCTTCGGGCAGGCAGGCGCGCGCATCGTTGTTACGGGCCGCGACGAAGCTCGTCTCCAAGACACCGCCCGTGAGCTAACCGAGCTTGGAATTGTACACCACACTGTGCGCGCCGACGTAGGAGTAGAGGAGGACTCCGAGCGGGCCGTGGCGGAAGCTGTTCAGGTGTTTGGTCAACTCGATGTGCTACTCAATAATGCTGGTATAAGCATGCGCGCCCGGTTTCAGGATGTAGACCTCGAGGTTATCCGCCGTTTGATGCAAACCAACTTTTTCGGTACGGTGTACACCACCAAGTTTGCACTGCCCCACCTGCTGGCCAGCAAGGGGTCGGTGGTGGGCGTGAGCAGCATTGCTGGCTACCGGGGCCTACCGGGGCGCACGGGCTATTCCGCTTCAAAGTTTGCTATGCATGGCTTTCTGGAAGCGTTGCGCACTGAACTGCTCCCCCAAGGAGTGCATGTGCTGCTAGCTTGCCCTGGTTTCACCGCTTCCAACATTCGCCAAGTGGCCTTAGCTGCCGATGGCTCCGCCCAGGGCGAGTCACCCCGCGACGAGCAAAAGATGATGACCAGCGAAGAAGTGGCTGGCCACCTGCTCGACGCCGTCCGGCACCGCCGCCGCGACTTGGTGCTCACCAGTCAGGGTAAACTCACCGTTTTCCTAAACAAGTGGTTTCCCAGTCTAACTGATAAGCTAGTTCTCAGCCATTTCCGCAAAGAAGAAAAAGGAGAATTATAAAGCGGCGAGGCAGTGACTAAGTGAGCTTGAAATTTTTACATTCTGGCCGCGTGCACTGCGCAAGCAGAATCAAAACGCACTATTTCACGGGTTTGCCGCCTCGCCGCCCTATTGTACCAGCAGCAGATCCTGGGTGCGGACATACGCTTCCTGGCCCTGCCATTGCACTTGATACCAAGTGTCTTGCTGACCTTGTACAACTAGCCGGTCGCCAGCGGCGGCAGTTGTAAGCCAAGCGGCCCCAGCACTAGGACCAGCCATGAGAGCGGCTCTGGGCCGTACTACCAAGGCGGCCCGCTCAGTGCCTAGTAGGTTGAGATACACCACAGTAAGCACTAGGTAGGAGCCATAGATCATCCACCAGCCGCGGGTTATTCGCTGTCGGCGCACCAGTAGCAGGGTGCCACCTATTACTGCCCCGAGCAACAGCCCTTGCAACCCGAAATAGTAATAGCGCCGAAAAGTGAGTTGCAAGTCCTGTCGCCACGTTTCGGGGTAGCCAGCCAAGCGTTGGTCGCGGGCCAAGTCCGCCATTTTGTGCCAGGTTGCCAACCGAGGTTGCCGGGCCAGGGCCATACTTAAATAATAGAGCGATGCCGGGTAATGACCTAAGCCTTCTTGCACATACGCCATACGCAACAACAAGCGGGGCGACACCAGAGCGTCTTGCCGTAGCAATCCTCGGTATTGCTGATACGCCAACTGATACGCTCCGGCATCGAAGGCTGAGTCAGCTCGGATAAGTTCCGGAGCAACTTTCTGGGCCGTAGCGAATTGAAAGAACCCGAGAGAAAGTAGAAAAAAAAGAAAGAGCTTTTTCAGCAAAACGTTTGGAGCGTAGAAACTAGCCGGCTACTTTTGTGCCACCATTAGCCAATCAAGCAAGTTTTGGTTGCAAAGTAATTGATTCTGTAGCTCAGCTGGTAGAGCAATACACTTTTAATGTATGGGTCCTGGGTTCGAATCCCAGCGGGATCACCAAAACCTCGTTTGCAACCTGCGAACGAGGTTTTTTTGTTAATGGGGCCGATGTTTCATTGTAGTTTATGGGTATTTCAACATGCCAGTGTATCTCAGGCAGTACCAGTAAGCCTTTAGCAACGGCACTTTAGTAAAGGTAGCAAAAGGGGCCTCTACACATTCCAAACACCTTATTAATCCGTTTGTTGCTGTTGCTATGGCAAATGTTACGATGAGTATTTAGGTTTTTGAGAGATGCCGACTTCTAATTGCATGGGACTTTCCTGTTCTAGAATACCATGTATAGCCTAATGATCCATATAGGGTACTTGAAACAGCTTTGTATTTTAAAGTTATAAGAAAATGGACATTTGTCTTTCGCCGTTCTGTCGCTCTTAATTGTGCTTCGATTTAGAAGGATAGCCAGTGAAGGCCTATCGCTCTCTGAGCGCGGTGCAGTATCGTTCTTCCCACTTATTGGGGTGTCCGAGATACGCCATCAATCATATCGCCGAGGTCACTCACCCCCAAGGTGAACATGATAATGACGATGCTCAAGGGGATTTTTACTGCGAGCGGAATAGAAAAACCGGTCTTTTCTTTGAGCTTAGCGTTTGCCGGAGGAAAATAAACGAGCGAAAGAAATAGGTAGACAATTCCTGGAACAGGATGCACCAAAAATATATTCGCTACGCCGATTGCAAAAGTCACTATTCCAAATACCCAACCGAATACATTCCAAACAGTTGATTTGTTATTCATGACTTTTTCTTTGGTAGTTTCTGTGAATGCTTCAACAAATACCTAGATAACGAGTCCATACAAATTGTTCTTCGCGTCGGTACGCTCGTGACAAACGTCATTGAAAGAGTATTAAAAATTATTCATCATCAGATCTATCTTATCGAACAATTCCCCCACACCTAATGATGCCCAAAGAATAAAGAAACCCAAGAGCCATTTTGCCACCCTAGGAATAGAGAAGTTAATTTTTTGCTTAAGAAACATAGTTACCGGAGGGAAGAAAACGAAAGCAAGCAGAGAAATAAAAATTCCAAAGCCGGGGTCATTTCCCCAAAATGTATTCACTATACCAATTGCTAATGCAACCAGGCCAAATAGCCAGCTAGTTAAATCCGAAACAATTGTTGGAACATTCGAAGTGTTGTTCATGGCGTTTTATTTTTAAAATCGAGGTTTTGTTTCCCAAAAACGTTTGAAAAAGGTTTGCTCTATAGATTTATACTCAGCAGCCTTACCAAAAATGAAAATGTTTGAGATTCTAGGTTGCGGCTAATAAAGACTCTACGGGGTGCGCGTAGTATCTTCTGGAGTCTTATCGTATTCGGCCAAACAATTATCGAGCGACTGACAGTCTCTATGAATACAATCACAGAAATCGTAACAAGCCTTGGATTTGTTGCTGTTCTTACATTGCTCCCGGCAATCTTTTATAGTATTTTGCGGCATTATTTCGCAGGCAGTTGTAAATATTAGAACAGTAGTAAATATTGCCAGTATGGGTTTCATTATCTACTTCACTTTACGTGGTTTTCAAAGGTGCAGGTCTAGATTGATTATTAACTTAATAAATTGTTTGTTTATTGAAAGGAAGAATGAATTTTATTTTATCGTAATCCCAACAAAGTAGATATAAATTAGCTAGTACCATCAAGGGAGCCGTAATCCATGAGCCAACAAAGCGCACCGCAAATGTTAGGATACAAATGTTTAATATGATAGGGAAATATATTATTGCTCCGAGAGTTGCCGTGCGCGGAATTAACAATAAACACGCTGCGGTTATCTGCATTACTCCCACAAAGGTGTAGTAGAAGCCGGTTCGATGAAAAGCTTCTAGATAATGGCCCATTGGGTGACAAACGGATAAGTCGGTGAAACGCTCGCCAATAATTTTGACGTAACCCGAAGGCAAAAACCCCATAGCTAGAACTATCCGATTAAAAAGCGCAAAATCCCGAAGCCATCTATTTTGCTTTACCTGAAAATGCAGCCGGTCAAGGGTAGAAGTATTCATAAGCGTTGAGCTTAATTTCGAGATTTATAGAGTGAAACCTGCGACAATACTTCGCTCGACGCCCGGCAATGCCTTTAAAGATGGCGAAGTAAGGGAATGGCCTCTCGACTCTCACCTTCGGAGAGACACCGGACTCCCGCGGCAGATAGCCCAGCAGCTGATGCACCTTGTTCTTGATTCAGCACCTCGAAGTTGCCTAGGCGGATGATGCCCTCGGCCACCTCTTGCAACGTGGCTAGCATGCGCCCCGGCGTCGATGGGCCCGCCCTATTCGGATAGATCGTAAAGAGATTACCAAGTTGTACTTCCACAGTTTTCGGTTTGTAGGTCTGTAAACTCAGCGCCGATAGATGCCTAAAAAGAGCCTAATCGAGTTAAAGCAAACCCGCAGAAGGCAACCAGGCCTACGATGGCTGGTTCCGCTCATTCGCCCAATTGATGAGGTGAGGTAGTCGCTCCGACGATGTGCTCCGCTACACTCACACAATGCTGGCAATCAGCAGGATATACGTAAATTGAATGCTTGGCTTCTCATGCAGGTAGGGAAATGAGGAGTGTGCAGAGGGCAGGAGCAGGGTCTTCGCGTTTTTGTAGCGGACACGTTTTTAGTTTCTGTCATCAGTCGAGAAGTTGCTCGCGACAACTGGCACTAGGTAAGGACGAGGTAAAATCGAATTTCTAGCATTTTTCCTATGGCTGGCAGGTTGTCTACCGAACGGCTAGTCGGCGTGCGTTCCCGTCAAGAGCACGTTAAGTGACCGACCATGATGTGAAGTAAATAAAAGTACTTTGTATTTCAAAGCTATTAAAAATATTTTTGGGTCATTCAAAATTCTTGGGGTAGCCCAAACCAAGCTATTTAGCCTTATAAAGCATGGCAAAAGACAAGAAAAGCAGTTTTTAATCTGGAGCCAGAAACCCAGCGCACTAATGCAGCTGAATCCGCAATGCTCACCCGAGAAAGCAAGGCTCCAAACGAGTAGGAATCAGCCGCCTAATGGCTTTTACATCCGAGACTAGTCATGGATATAACTAGCAACCTTACAGCTGCTCTGCTTACTTGTACCACCTCACCGCAAAACAATAAAAATTGTGAGATAGATGCAGTTGCTTAAGCCCTTATCCGATGGCTCCTCCGTTGACAAGCAGGTGTTGGCCATTGACGAACGAAGCTAAGTCGCTGGCGAAGAACTCCGCTAAGTTGGCCACATCGTCTACAGTGCCTAGGCGGCCCATCGGGCAATTCTCGATCAACACCTTACGGGCTTCCGGGAAAGCGGCCGGGTCGGCGAAGACTCCCGAGCCGTCGATGGCGTAGGGAATAATGGAATTGACCGTCACGCCCCGAGGTCCGATTTCCTTGGCCAGCACCTCCACCACGTAGCGCCCGCCCATTTTGCTGCCCCCGTACACGGCCATGCCCGGCGTGGGGAAGGAGGTGGTGCTGGAGGCCACGTAAATGATGCGCCCGTGGTCGGCCACGTGGCGGGCGGCCTGTTGCAGCGTGAAGTAGGTGCCCTTGGTATTGGTGCCGAACAGTTGGTCGAATTGGGCCTCCGTAAAGTCCGCCACCGGCACTTCCAGCAACTCAACGCCGGCGTTGGCTACCACAATGTCGAGCTTACCCATAGCGGCCAGGCCCTCGGCAAACAGGCGTTCAACGTCGGCCACCTGCGTCACGTCGGCCTGCATGGCAACGGCCCGCCGGCCCATACCCGTTATAGCGCGCACAACCTCGTCGGCCCCGGCTTTGCTTTTCGAATAATGAATAATTACGTCAGCTCCCAAGGCGGCATAGCGCTCGGCAATAGCTTTGCCTAGGCCGCTGGAAGAGCCTGTAATCAGGGCCACCTTGCCCAGTAAGGAAGTGCTCATCAGTGAAATCGAAGTCGAGAAAGGGAAAAAACGCCGGTGCTGCCCGCCCGGCCGGAGAGCGGAAGTTTGCTTAAGCAAAAGCGCCGTTGATCCCCAGGTTCTGGCCCGAAATCCAGCGGGCCTGGTCGCTGGCCAGAAACAGCACCACATCGGCAATGTCCTGCGGCTCGCCGATGCGGTTGAAAGCGGACATACCGGCTATGCGGTCAATGACCTCCTGGGGTTTGCCCTTAGTGAAAAGCGCTGTGTTCACCGGGCCGGGCGAGACGGCATTCACCGTGATATTGCGCGCCCCATTTCCTTGGCAAACACCCGCGTGAGTTGTTCCACGGCCCCCTTGCTGGCACAGTAGGCCGCGTACGTGGGCATCATCAGCCGCGTGGTGGAGCTGGAGAAGTTGATAATGCTTCCTCCTTCCGAGAGTTGCGTGGCTGCCTCGCGCAAGGTGTTGAAAACGCCCTTCACGTTGATGTCGAGTGTGCGCTGAAACAGCTCGTCGGTGGTGTCTTTCAGCAGAGCAAGCTCCATGATGCCGGCGTTATTAACCAACACGTCAACCCGGCCAAAATGGGCAATGGCTTCGGCAAACAGCCGCTTGACGTCGGCCGGTTGGCTTACGTCGGCCTGCACGGCTAGCGCCTGGCCGCCGCCTTGCTCAATAGCCGCCACCACGGCATCGGCATCGGCCGGCCTACCCGCATAATTGACGATAACCTGGGCCCCGGCGCGAGCGGCTCCCTGGGCGATGGTGGCACCGATGCCTCGCGAGGACCCGGTTATTAAAACGATTTTTTTCTGAAGCTGAGTCATAAGCGAAAAAACCTAGAGAAAATAGCCGGCAAACTCGGCCATTGTTCTAAATTAAAACGCTGAAAACCAACGGTTGGCTAGCGGGTTATTGGCATTTTTTATCGGAAACTTGCTCTTCTTTGGCCCTTGAGCTTAGCTGAGCCGCTCCTTCCGGTAGGCGGTAGGCAGCCGGCCAGTGCAGCGGGCAAACAGCTTAGTGAAATGCGGGTGGCTCACGTAGCCCACTGCCGCGGCCACTTGGCTGACGTTCAAATCGGAATGCTGCAACAGTTCCACGGCTCGCTCCATACGCTGGCGGATTACGAATTGATTGGGGCTCAGGCCCGTGGTGCGCTTGAACACGCGGATGAAATGATAGGGGCTGAGGTAGACCAGCGCGGCCAATTCTTCTAAGGTGATGGCTCGGCTCAGATGGGCTTGCACGTAGTCACGCAGTTGACGTAGGCGCTCGGCCGGTAGCTTGCCCCGGTAGGTGGGCAACTCGTGCGAGACCGTGCAGTGCCGCATTAAGAGCTGGGCTGCCAGCATTTGGGTTGCCGTCTCGGCGTACAGGCTGACTTGGGCCTGGGGGCTTTCCACCTCTTGGGCCAGGGCCCGGCCCAACTGGTAAAGGAGTGGGTCTTCAATGCTTACGCCTTCGGCCAATTCCACTCGCGCTGGGTTAAGGCCTGCGGCTTCCGCTGTCTGTACAAGCAAATTGTTGGGCAAATACACGTGCGCCGAGCGCACCGGCTCGGCCGTAAGAGGCACCCATTGCATCTCATAAGGCAGGTGCTGGCTGGACGTTAACTTCACCGTGCCGGGGGCGGAGTGGTAGGTGAAATCCCGCCCCCCGCTGTGCAAACCAATCCGCATGGCTCCCGAAAGCAGCAGCACGAGGCGCAACTGGCGAGGTGGGGCGAGCAGAATGGGCGTTACGAGGGCCGGCTCCTCAAACAACTGCACCGTCAGATTGGGCCAGTGCTGCCCCCGCAGCAGTTGCGTTTCGGCAACGACCGTCGATTGGGGCAGTTCTTTCGCGTAGGCTTTGTTGCGCTTAAACCACTGGCTCTTGCGTGCTTCGTTTGCGTGGTAAGACAGGGTGTTGGCGTTTCCGAAAGGCAGCATGGGACGAACAGTGAAGGAGCGAATGGGTGTCGGCAACAAGCCCTAGTCAGCAAGACAAATTAGCTTACTTCGAGTTGAGTTGTTTTGCTGACGGCACAGGAACCAGCTAGTGGCTGTTGCGAACCGGTGAGGCGCGGCAGGCTTGCGGCGGATTCAACAGCCTTTTTGCTGCTCCGCAATTCAGGAAAAGCAGCAGGCTGCTTAGTGCTCCCGCAGGCAGCCAAACCAGTCTGTTTTCAGCGTAATTGGAACGGCCCGCGTCCCTGATGCTGCTGCCAGATATAACGAGCAGCAGTTAGCGGTTACTTACTGGGCCGCCGCTTCCATTAGCTGGGTTGGGCACAGTCCGTACAGCCCTCGGCAAAACCACCAAGACCAGGCGCGTAGAACGAGGCCGACCCGGCGCTTCACTGGGGCGGATATACTATGTTGATTTTGTGTAGCTCCTCGGCCGAGTACACGTAGGTTTCGTTGATTTGAGAGCGAGTAAGTGGGTTACCTTCACGGCCGCCGCGAACAGGCCGCTACGCTGGCACTGCCGCGGCAGTAGCCGTTTAATCGAGGTAATCGGGCGGGAAAACCTGCTGGCCGTACTTCTGGGCTAGTTCCTGCATTTTCTGCTGCGCGGCCGGGTCCATGGGAGGTGGTGGTAGAAACGTATCGGGAGCCACGGGCTGGCCGATTTCCCGAAAAAATGCGTCTAGCCCCGCAGGCACTACCAAGCAGAGCAGCCGGGCGGTGGCAGCTGTTTCGTTTTTGAAGTTGTGCACCACGCCGCCCTTGGGAATACTGACAAAGTCGCCTTGGCGGGCGGTGTAGGTCTGGGATTGAGTTTTCACCACGACTTCGCCTTCTACTACATAAAACGACTCCTGAAAATCGGGGTGGGCATGGGGGCCGGGGCCGCCCTGCGGGGGAACAAGCATGTCGATGACGGCGAAGGAACCATTGGTTTGCTCACCGGTAACGAGTAGCCGGTACGTATCGCCAATGACAGATACGGTTGGTCCGTCCTGGCTGCCAGTCACGAGAAGTTTGCTGATGGGATTGTCCATGGGAGTGAGCTAGAGTAAGAAATGAGCTGCTAAGCCGAGTAGCCCCGGCGGGTACTGCTTGGGATGCAGTTTATTAATCAGCAGTGGACATGACAAACGAGGGGATGAACTGTTTGCACTAGATAGTTTTGAAAGGAAGGTATCATTGGCGGCCTGCTTGCTTCTGCGGTATATAAGCTTTCTTGTAGCAACTAAGAATAAAATTACGCTGGAGCGGCAGACAACAAGCTGGTAGCTTTGCCAAATGCGCCGTCCCGAAATACAACCTATGTCCCTGTCCTCGGAGGCCATGCAGCAACAGTTACGGGAGCATCTCGAAAAAATAGTCCCGCTCACGGAAGAGGAGTTTGCATGGGTACTTGCGCGGTTTACCATCAAGCGGTTCAAAAAACACCAGTTTCTGATCCAGGAAGGCGAACCAGTCAAGTACTATTATTTTGTGGCGTCGGGACTGTTGAAGCTGGTTTATACCGATGATTCGGGCAAGCAGCACCTGCTCTCGTTTGCGATGGAGGACTGGTGGGAAAGCGACTTTCAGGCCTTCTACACCCAGACGCCCGCAACCCTCTCGTTGGAATGCCTGGAGGATACGGTGGTGTTCTGCCTGTCGCTGGAAGACTACCACCAGTTGTGTGAGAGCCTCCCCCAGATGGCGCGCTTCTTCCTGCAAAAATCAACCTTGGGCTTCATTGCCGCGCAGCAGCGCCTGTTGTTGTTGCTGACTACCAATGCCAAAGAGCGGTACGAGCAGCTGCTCACCAAGTATCCGGCCTTGGGGCAACGGGTTTCGAAAGCTCTGCTGGCTTCCTACCTGGGCGTGTCGCGCGAAACCCTGAGCCGGCTTACCTCTTAGCGTGACCTACCGCACACAATAATTGTGCGGTAGGTCACGCCTGCTTCGTGGAGTAGCAGCGGAATTTTGCCGTGTCAATTTCAAACGGCTTCAAATGAAAGCAGACTATGCTTTCACTTGAACGCTCCCAGCAAAACAAAACAAATGGAAAAGCGAGTAAGTAATCCTTGGCTCTGGCAGGAGAAAGTGGGCTATGCCCAAGCCGTGGAAGTAAAACAGCCAGCTTGTACGCTCTACTGCGCCGGGCAGGCGGCCTTGGACGCGGAAGGGCAGCCCAGTACTGGCGACCTGAAAACGCAAGTAGTTCAGGTCATTCAGAATGTAGAACAAGTCCTCCACCATGCGGGGTATCAATGTCGGGATATTGTGCGGCTAAACGTTTACACCACGTCAGCCGCGGAGCTTTTTGGTTGCTTCGACATTTTTACCGATTGGGTGACCAAGCACGGAATACAGCAGGCAAGCACCTTAGTGGAGGTGAAAGGGCTGGCGTATGAGTCCTTGAAAATAGAAATGGAAGTAACCGCCGCGAAATAAACACTTGACCGGCAGGACGGCCCAGCGGTTCAGTTTGCTACTTACTACGCCCCTAAGTTGTAATGATGCTGGTTGATGAGGGCGAGAGAGCTGGCCGCGGGGAGCTAAAAGTCCCGTGTAGAGTAGCTCCGGAATTTCGCCGGGTCAATTTCAATCGGTAGGCATGAAAAGCATTGCCAAGATTGTCGCCATCACCTTCCTCCCTGCCGTGCCGGTTGCGGCACAACCCCCAAGCAACGAAAAGGGATACGCCGGAAAAAGATACGCAAGCGCACGGAATGCCGTGGGAAGCGCAATACGGCTACGCCCAAGGCTTGAAAACGTCCTTCCCAGGGCAATTCACGTGCCCTGGGAAGCTTTGCTTTCCAGAAAAGAGAGCAGTGCGCTTTGGAAGAGTTCGATTTCCTGATTTGTGTTATACGGCGCTAGCCCCACCCGAATCCACCCGCCCTGGGCCATGATGCCGAGCTTCTCGGCTAACGTGGACGCATAGAAATGGCCGTCGGCGATGTTGATGTTATAGTGCTCGGCAAACCAGGCACAGGCTTCCCGCGCATTAACGTTTTCGAGCGTAAACGCGACGGTCGGTGTTTTGCGCGTGCCAGCCGGCGCCCGGTAGACGCGCACGCGGGGCAACCCGCGCAGGAACGTTTCCAACTGGTGCGCCTGCGCTTGTTCCTGCGCCTCAATGACCTGCATCGCCGTGCGCAGCCGTTGCGGGCGGGTGGTTCCTTCGCCCAGGGTTTCAATGAACGCCAAGGCCCCCAGCAAACCCGCAATTCCCTCGTGATTCTGGGTGCCCGTTTCCAGCTTATCCGGGATGTAGGCCGGGGCGGGAGCAAGCTTGTAGACCGGCAACTTGTTGAATAGCCCCGCCGACACTACCGCAATGCCGAGGTGGGGGCCGAAGAACTTATAAGCCGAGCAAAACAGTACATCGGCCTCGAGCTTCTGAAAATCAATGGGATAGTGCGGCGTTGCATGCACGGCATCTAGCACTACCAGGGCCCCAACGGCTTTGGCACGCGCAATAATTTGCTCGACCGGCGGCACGGTTCCGACCACATTCGACGACAGGGTCACGGCGACCAGCTTCGTGTTAGGAGTAATCAGCTCGTCCAGGTGAGCGAGTTCGAGCGTGTAGGTTTCAGGGTTGACGGGAATAAACCTGACCCCCGCGCCGCAGTCGTTGGCGAGCGTCACCCACGGGTCAACATTGGCGCGATGGTCGAGCTCGGTCACGACGATTTCATCGCCGGTGTGGATGAACGTGGCGAGGCTACGGGCAATGGCGAAAGCCAGCGAGGTCATGTTTTGGCCGAAAGCGACTTCCTGCGGCTGGCAGTTCACGAAGTCCGCTATGCCCTGCCGGCCAGCTTCCAGTAAGGCATCGGTGGCACGGCTGGTAGCGAAGGTGCCGTGCAGATTAGCCATGCCGCCGGTGATGTAGTCGAGCATGCCGTCGAGGGTTTGTTGGGCCATCTGCGTCCCGCCCGGGCCATCGAAGAAGATAAAAGGTTTACGGTCTGGGTGTTCTCGTAAGGCGGGAAAATTGGCCCGAACGGACTCGATCGAAAAAGGCGACATGCCGAAATGCAGATTACAAGACGAGTGGAGCAGGCCGGGACATCTTTGCGACAACCTAGGCCCCGTAGAATGAGCTAGAGACGCAAAATAGTGCGTCTCTACCCCGAAAAACTAATTTAAAGTAGCGGACCTACTTAGCCCCGCCAAGGTAAAGGGTAGCGAATATACCGCGCTTTTTGCTTACAGGATGCGCTACGTTTTGAAACAAGCGCGGCTGCAAAGCCAGCATTAGCACTCGCCTGTCCGCCGTATGCTGCGGCCATCATCGAGTAGTCGATGAGCTTTGACGCAACTATCTTCACGCGAGACTTCAATGGCCTACGGTGTTGCGTAAGGCTCCTTTCACCGCTCTGTTGTGGTACTGCTTGGATGTAGCAGGAAATTTTAGCTGTTGATAAGGTCAAATAAAAGTAAGCTAAGGAGCTTTGGCTACAAGGATAGATTCACGATAGAATTTAATTATTTCACTCATATTGCTTCTTAATCGTTTCCTGTCAAAGCTCCTACGGACCTCATGAACACGCCCTTCCCCAAAGACCTCTTCGTTCACCACGTGTTGTTTTACACCAAAGCGGCTGCCACCGAAGCAGACAAGGCCAAGCTCCTGGAAGGACTGCATACGCTAAGGGGCATCCCGTCGATCAAACTGGCGCATATTGGGACGCCGGCTGCCACCACCCGCGACGTGATTGAACGGAATTACACGTACTCCTGGCTATGTTTGTTTGAGAGTGCCGCCGAGGAGCAGAGCTATCAGCAGCATCCTATTCACGACGAGTTTCGGGCCCAGTACGCTTCCTACTGGGAGAAAGTAGTCATCTACGATTCGATTGGGGCAACATCCTGAGGCAATTTTGCGCACCAGATGCGAAGGTTCGGTGGCCGCTAACGGCGGTGCGCTCATGTGAAAATAGTTGTCAAAGAAGAATAGCGGTGGCTTTGCAGGAGTGCGCACCACGGACTGCCCATCGAACTAAAAGCTCTCCACTACCTTCGAAGTAATTTTTTGACGTTGTCGTCCGGGTCGCGGTCAATCAATTCATTGAAGGGGTCAATACCTACCTGTGCTGGCTTTTCAGCCACCATAAGCACTAGCTTAGTAGGGCCGGCCTTTAAACGTATTTTGCGCCGGTACACGGGCTCATCGCGCAGCCTTTCGTTGCCCTTGCTTTCGGTCAGCACCATAATGTCTATCCAGTCGTTCATGGGGGCGGGGCGCTCATTACCTAAGCTGTCGGCATAAACCTTCTTGCTGGACACGTTGAGCGTGACGCAGTACTTGCCGTCGGGTAGCTTCTTGTAAGAAGCGGAATCGACCCGGTTGTCGTACAGCGTTATATGCTCGAACATATCCGTTACCAGGTACTGTAACGAGTCGGGCGTAACCTGGCGTAGGTGGCGCAGCAACTCCGGCGACGTGGTGTAGGGAGGTTGCTGAAACTTCACTTCTTGCAGGTAGGCGGCCAGCGCCTGGTTTACTTTAGCTTCCCCAACGTAATCCTGGAGGGCGTACATAACTACGGCCCCCTTGCGGTAGTGGAGGTACTGTTGATTTTCCGCTCTATAAAGGGGCTGTTCCTTGGCTTTCTCGCCGGCTCTTCCCCGCAGGTAAAGGTCCAGCTCATACCGGAGGAACGTACGCATGCGGGTTTCTCCGTAGTGCTTTTTCATCACCATCAGGGCCGCGTACGTCGAAAGCGTTTCTGACATGAGCATGGCGCCCTGCACATCGGCCCCAATTACTTGGTGCCCCCACCATTGGTGCGCTACCTCGTGGGCAGTCACGTAGTATGGGTAGTCCACGTCAGCGGGGTTAGTGGTATCTATTCTGGCAATAAAGCCGACGTTTTCGGAATACGGAATGGTCGTGGGAAAGCTTTGCGCAAACGTCTGATAACCCGGAAATTCCACGATGCGCACCTGCCGATGCTGATAGGGGCCGAAATGCTTCGTAAAATACGTCAGGCCGTCCTGCACGCCACGAACCATGCGGTTCAGGTTGTATTCGTGGCCGGGGTGGTAATAAATGGCGATGTCCACCTCCTGCCACTTAGCGTTGTGCACGGCGTAACGAGCCGATTGAAACGAATAGAAATTGAGCATGGGGGCATCCATTTCGTAGCGGAAATAGCGGCGGCCCTTTTCTGTCCATTCTTTCGTGAGGTAGCCAGGGGCTAGTGCCAACTGGTCGGGTTCGGTGCTGACGGTGGCCGCGAAACGGACCCAATCCGAATCGTGGCTGAGGTACGTGTTACGCCGGGCCGCCGTGTTGGTAAGGGAGGCCATGCGCGGCTTGGGGGGCAGCTTATACGCCTTGCGAGTATTCTCGTCGATGATTTCAAAGGTGCGGTTGTAGCCAATAGTAGGCAGCAGCTGGCTATTGATAAAGGTGCCATTGTACACCACACTGGTGCGGCCGGTCTGGTTTTCGAAGCCTGGGGCGGCATAGTATAAGTCGAAGCGCAGGGGCAGCGAATCCCCAGGGGCCAGGGGCCGGGGCAGGCGCTGCACATAAAAGCCTAAAAGCGAATCGGCCAGCACCACGCGGGCGGGGGAAGTGCCCGCGGCACCCAGCGCCATCAGGCGGATTCGGGCCTCGGATGGCAGAGTGACCTGCACCGAATCGATGCGGCGGCCGGTCTGGTTGCGAAGCCAATAGTACCCGCGTAGCCGCACTTGCTGGCGGCTCGGAAACAAGTCGACCTGCAATTCTACCGCCGTGATGCGCGGTTGGGGGCGTTTGCTTAACTGGGCGTATTTCTTTTCGAACTGAACGCGCTGCTGCTCCTGCGTTTTGGTGCTCTGGTAGCGGTTGAGCACGTTGGTATTGTAGTAGATGAATCCGCCCACGAGCCCGAACACGAGTAGGCCGGTGCCCATCACCAGCCGGACCGGGCCAGTGAAGCGCTGAGCCGCTAAGCGCCGCCGCAGAGCCCCGCTGGTTTCGGTGCCGCGCACCCAAAGTAAAGTAGCCCCCCCGGCCAGCACCACCGCCAGTGCGGCCCAGTAGAACTTAAACCATAAGGCTGGGGCAATGAAGTGGCCGAACTTATTTAGGGCAGAATACTGTACGCCGGGGCTTGCCCCATAAACCAGCAGGTTATGTTCCACTCCCAGGTCGCCCGCGGAAAGCGTGAACACGTAGTAAAGCAGCAGCACAAAGTGCCCCACGTACTTGTTGTTTACAAGCACGTGCACGGCCAGGGCCAACACCACCAGGAGCCAGTAATCCAGCAGCCCCAACCCGAACAACCACCGGATATATAAACCTAGCTCAAGCTCGTAATAGCCGCCGATCAGCTGCGTCAGCAGGCCGCTGAGTAGCACCACGACTTGCAACACGACGGGCACCAGCAGCAGCGCGGCCAGCTTCGAGGCGAGCGGCCCCCAGTCGGGGAGAGGAAGGGCATCGTACATCTGACTTAGCTGCGCATCCCGCTCCCGCCACACCAACTCCCCGGCGTAAAAGCTGATAATGGCCAGCACGAACAAGCTGAATGCCCCCGATAAAATTAGGATGACGTGCGAGGTGACGGGGTAGGTGCTGGTACCGAAAATTTTGCCCACCTGGGAGGCCGCCGCGAGTAAGAAGGCCAGACCGGCTACCACCATGGCGATGAAATACGGGCTCCAAACGATGTCGAGAAACTCCAACCTGGTCAGGCGCAACCACTGCCGTAGGTGCTGCCTCGTGCCAAACTGCTGCTTGACTGCCGGTAAGGACACAACCGTGTTGGTTGTTCCGGCCCCCAGGTCCGGGCGAATCGGGCGGACCCGCACCGGCCCTTCGGTTACCGGTTGGGAAAAGCGAAAACGCCAGAAGCAACACCCTATTAAGGCGGCTCCCACCCCAAGCCAGAGCAAGCGGCTGCCCAGCAGCAGTCCGGTGAGGGGCACGAGCTGGGTGTTCTTTTCGGCGGGAGTCCAGTATTTAGTGAGTTGGCTGGTTGCGCTCAGGCCAATCGGGTCCAGCAGGCCGGCTAGCGTTTGCCGGTTAAGGTCGGCGAGCAGGTTCTGGGCGACGAAATAAAGCACCAAAAACACAATGCTGGCCACGTACGTGGCCAGCAACTTGCGCGTGAGCGTTCCAAGCGTGAAGAAGATGGCGCCTAACAGCAGAATGTTGGGCACGACCAGCGAAAAGTAGGTATGTAGGTAGTGCGACAGCCGTTGGGGCCCTAGCTGCTCCGCCGGCATGCCCGGCAGCAATGTGCCGACAAACAACCCCAGGCCGATGCCGCTAAACACCAGCACGGTCACGGCTACGGTGCCCAGGAAGCGCCCGCCCAGGTAGCCCAGCCGGGTTATGGGCGTTGTGAACAGGAGCGGGTGCATCCGCGTTTCGTAATCCCGCAGCACTACCGGCCCAAACAGGGCTGAAATCAGCAATACGCCCGGCACGAGGGTGAGCATGGCCGTGGCATTGTTGAGCGCATAGGGCGAGTTAGCTAACACGTTGCTGCCTACATTCACCACCCAATCCTTGAAAAACCCTCCCGTCGTCAGCATCAGGAGCACCGCCAGCAGAAAGAGTATCCCGAAGTAGAAGTAAGTGATAGGGCGCCGCAGCTGGTACCACAGCTCAAAGCGAAATATGTGGACGAACATAACCTGGTGGCTGTTTTAAGTAGGGGGGCTCCTTACAAGAAACCACAGGCTCCTTGTCTGTCCGACGGCCGCAGATATGTTCGCTGAAAGCCAGCCAACGGGTAGGGGTTAGGCCGTTGCGGGCGCTTCTTCGGCCTCCGCAATGCGGGCGAAATACACATCCTCTAGCGAGGGCGTTACTGGCTCATATGCTGGGCCCGGCATGCCGTTGCTGACCACATGCACAAGGATGCGGCCGGCAAACAGGCGCGACGAAATCACTTGCTGCGCCTGCTGCAAGGCTGGCAGCTGGTCCTTGGCGATGGCGCGGCGCCACAGTCGGCCCTGTAACTTGTTGATCCCAGCTAATGGGTCGCCGGTGAGCAGTACCTGGCCCTTGTTGATGATAGCCATGTTGCGGCACAGCTCGCTCACATCCGACACAATGTGGGTGCTTAGCACAACGATAATATTCTCACCAATCTCGCTTAGCAGGTTGTGAAAGCGGTTACGCTCCGCCGGATCGAGGCCGGCGGTGGGTTCGTCTACAATGATGAGACGGGGATTTCCCAGCAAGGCTTGCGCGATGCCAAAGCGCTGCTTCATACCCCCCGAATAACCCCCCAGGTTCTTGCGGCGCATGTCGTAGAGGTTGGTCTTGTGCAGCAGGGAGGCTACCGTAGCCTTGCGCTCCTTGCTGTCATAAAGACCTTTGAGCACGGCGAAGTGGTCGAGCAAATCTTCGGCTGCTACTTTCGAATACACGCCAAACTCCTGAGGCAAATAGCCCAGAATGCGGCGCACGGCGTCTTTTTCGCGCAGTACGTCTATATCGTCCAAGTATATGCTGCCCGTATCGGCTTCCTGCAAAGTGGCCAAGGTCCGCATCAAACTCGACTTGCCCGCGCCATTAGGTCCCAGCAGACCAAACATGCCTGTGGGAATAGTTAGGTTCACGTTGCGCAGAGCCTGCACCCCGTTGGAGTAGGTTTTCGACAGGTTTTTAATGACAAGAGCCATGCTGCTCGTAGGGAATAGGTAGTACAATAGGAAGAATGACAAGAAGGTCTCCTCGCCGGCAATAAGCTGGTCTTTCGTCTCGGTAAAGAATGATGTAGGTGGAAAGTCAACTGGCGCCGGGAGGCACCGCCCTGTTGCTACCAATTAAGCACCCAAGAGAGATGGAAGTAAACACGAATGCCAATCAAGTTTACTTCCCTTGGGTTATGCAAAGGAATATGTTATTATCGATAATCAATAATTTTAGTACTGATACTCAATAAGTTTTTGCTGTTAAGTATAAATAGTTTCGGAGTTAGCAGGAAAGCCTAGGGGGCACTTAAGTTGATTTCAGCACAACACACGTTTATAAGTTGGGTAGCAGCTATTGAGCTGTACTTTCCAACACGGTGCTTTGGTTTAGCTCGCTCAGGGAAGGCACGTAGCCGTGGTGTCTTCGAGCCCCGGCCATCCCACTCGAACGCGGCCACCTGCAATGCTTGCTGCCGGCAACTATTGTATTACGGGCAGGATACTTTGCTGCGGAGCCGCCTAAATGCTGTGGCTATCGTCCGTAAGCGCCTTGTTGCACTTTGGGCGTTTAGGAGCGTGCAATTTCTTTAGTTAAAGCAGAGGTGTTGTACACCGTTTTTCAATCTAGCGTAGTGGCACATCATAAATAAATACATCGGTAGCCCTATTCAAATGCATTTCCTCTAAGTTGGCAACTTCAGTTAAGTAGCTTACTATCAACATAGTACTTCACTGAATTCGCCTTTGGTCGTTAGTTGGTATGGCTAATAGCAATTAAAATAACAACAAAACATTATCGAATATCAATAACAAAGTCGTTGTTTTTGGCTTATAAATGCTTTGCTTTACAACAGGCTATAAGTAGCCATCAACGAGCCGCAGAAACGTGCTAGTTATAGCAAATTAGGATTTATAAAAGAGCCGCTAGCATGAAGAAAAATCCCCTTTTATACTTAGCCCTAGTAAGCAGCAGAATAGGTGGTGGCTTGTTGTGTTTGGCGCTGCTTTTTGTAATAGGTTGCTTCGTTCACTGGCATCTAGACCCCGCTTACTATAAATCAGTACAGATAAGCGTGGAGGGGGGCAGCATATCCCTATACGAGGGAGAAACTCTCCATTCAAAATCAGTTTCCGGGCGCGATATTGTCAGCTCTGGCAATAAAGCAGCACTCTCTACTGCCTCTTGTGGAAAACGGTTTTATGTAAACGAACTTGCTTCAGTCTCGGTCTATACTAGTTTTCTACAGGTTGTGCTTAGCATTATCCTGAGTGGGCTTATGATACGAGAAATCATAAAGATTTTAAAATCAGTGAGAGAAGAACGCATCTTTACTGCCAGCAACGTGAATTCTTTCCGGCTGTTAGGCTGGCTGTGCTTAGCTATGTCGGCTTTAAACAGCATTCGAATTATGGCGACAGCTCAGAACTCAACTGTAAGTTTCAATCCTGGCTTTTCCTTGCTGCTGTTTATGGTTGCCGCTTTTATAATGGCCGAAATCTTCAAGGAAGGCTACCGCTTATCCGAGCAAGACCGACTAACTATTTGATCATGCCCATCATTGTAAATATTGATGTAATGATGGCGCGCCGGAAAATGTCTCTTACCGAACTTTCGGAGCGAGTAGGCATTACCATGGCCAACTTATCGGTGTTGAAGACGGGCAAAGCCAAAGCCATACGATTTTCTACCCTTGAAGCTATTTGCAAAGAATTGAATTGCCAACCTGGTGATGTCCTAGAGTTTCAACCGGAATAACGAAGGCTTTTATAAGCAGGGAGGCTCATCGCCGGGTCGAAAGACACCATCTCTCAGTTTGTGGGCGCTAGGTGGTCGTTACTACCAGGGAGCCTGGCAAATCGATACGGCAACCGGCGTCGCTGCCGCAGTAGCCAAGCGGGGAAAAACCATCGAGAATACCAACAAACGCTTGGTTACCTATTCCGGGAGCTGGCAACAAGAACCCGCCGATAGAGTATCCCTTAGCAGTTCGGACGCGAAGAATGCTTCGGTGGCCCTGAAGTTCAAAAGGTACCGCATTGGCGTGTATGGCCTGGCTCGTCCCGACGGGGGCTATGCTCGGGTAGTGCTGCGCAACAGCCAAGGAAGAATCGTGCTGTCTTCCATACTCGACCTGTATTGCAAATACCCTGTCGCAACACTCAAGTTGCGAAGGCCAGCTTTGCTCCAAGGCACTTACCCCGTAAACTATTTCCGTCTTGGCCGAATGCAGTGCCTGGTCAGATAAAAGAAAGGCTACTTATGGAAGCACGGGGTATGGTGTCTCGCTCGATAAACTTGTTGTAACCGAATAAGCTGTGCGGTCTTTGCCGTCATAAGACGAAGCCATGATGAAGAGCATTCTCCGGGCAACACTTGCGCTTTTTATCGGTTTTTGTCGTGTTCTTGCGCAAAACCCGATGGCCCTATTGGAAAAAAGTACAACCATGAAATACGTTCTTATTTGCTTACTGCTTATGCCGTTCGGGCTCCGGGCCCAAACCTCGGTGTCAACGGAAAAGGCGCTGAATATCTTTACCCTAGGCGACAGCAACGGGACTTTTCCTGCCAGCTGGCCGAAGCAGCTTGAGCTAGCCCTTCCCAATGCCACGGTATTCAATATCAGCAAATCGGGGAGAACAATCGGGTTTATCAACAACGGTGACAGCACCTTGAACTCGTTGCTCGTCTTGGACGACAACTTGCGCAGGGCGGCGGAGTTCAGCAAAGACCGCCCCTTTCACTTTGTGGTAGTGGAACTAGGCACCAACGACGCCAAAGCGGTATTTGCCGACCGGCAGCAGGAAGTGCCGGACAACCTCGAAAAGCTCATTAGAAAAATAAAGAACTGTCCGTATCCCGCTATCAAGCAAGCGAAAATTATTGTCATTTCCCCGCCCCCGTACGGGGTGAAAGCAGAAGCGCAAGCGAAATATAAAGGTGGGGGAGAAAGAGTGGAGAGAATGAGCAAAGTGTTCCAAAAAGTAGCCAAGCGGAACGGCTGCCTTTTTGTGAATGGATTTAAAACTCCGGGATTGAATATCAATACGATGACAGCCGATGGGTTGCACCTCGATGCGGCAGGCTCTAAAGCATTGATGGCCCCGGTAGTAGCAGCTATTGCGCCATAAACAATCTGCTTTCTTTACCTGGGGCATATCGTGGTAGCTATGGCAGAAAGGGAGCTGGCCAAGTAACCTCGAAATCAGGCAATAGTGCGCAAGTGTCCGGATAGTTGATTACCAATGGCAGGTCGTTTTTCTTGCATAGCTACAGGGCCTCGGCTGCTGGGAGATAGTTGAAAAGAAAGCCTCGGTATATTATTGGTTTTTCTGTTCGGTCCGCCTCTTCGCGAAGGTTAAAAAAGATAAGATACGTGTTCTTAGGTTGCCAAAATTGTTAGTCCTACCTATTTTAGCATTGCCAACTAACAAATGGGGTATGTCTGCCAAAAAAAGAAATCCACAAACCCTGGTTCTAGATCCTTCTTTCGCGCAACCAGGTGACGAGGTTGATACGAGGGAGCATCTCGACGAGGAGCCGGCGGATGCCGACGACATGGCAGTGGCCCTGTGCCCACATTGTGGCGAACTGCTGGCTTGGCATGAAGAAGCCTGTCCGGCGCCCGCCGTGCCGTGGAATAAGCTGCCAGTAAATGAGTTGCAGGCAACTGGCGAGGCTCCCCGGGGCTTGACTCCTTCCCCCTTTACGTACGCCCTTGGTCAGCCTGTACAGCCCACCCCCACCACGCGGGTCGGCACCATTATTTGGCGGGGGCAAGTGAAAGAGCGGCATCCGGGCACGGGACTGTTGCAGCGCGTCAACGTTTACCGGCTCGACAATGAATTCTGGGACTGCTACTTCGAAGCCGAACTACAGGCTATAGCCTAGTCGCTTCTTTAAGCAAGTTTTTTGAGACGATAAAAGCCACGATTATGGGGCAGACTACTCGTCGGTTGCCAGCCTCCACTTTCCGATGCAGCGGTCGGCCGCTATGCTTGTTTAGACAAGCCCGTTGGGGTTGGGACACGAGAGCAGGCACAATAATATAAAAGGGCGCTCGACTTGAAAAGGTACTTACTGTAGTAAATCTTTCCTTCAGGGGCGAGAATTTTATTCCTTTAAATGCAGTTGGTTGCGTGGACCAGGACCATACCTCATGCAGGGTGCATAAAATCGTTCTACTCACTCAGGTCCGGTGAATTAGGCGCCGATTTAGAGTCTTGTGTTACTGAATTGCATAGTGATAAAGGGCAAATGAACGGGCGCCCGGCAACCGGAACGTGACCTGCCCTGCCGCGCCTACCACCGCCGTGAACGACGCGCCCTGGCCCACCACGGCCGTGCAAGTCAGCTGCTGGCCGGGCGGCAGATAAGTAGGAAGCGTGGCTTCAACGCGGGAGTTTAACTCGCGTAGCACCAGAAAATAGCCTTCTCGGCCCCGTACCGACTGAAATCCTGTCCAGCTACGGCCACTAGGTTCCTCGCCAATCGGAAAAATCTGGCCGGCGTGCAGATCCGCTTGCCGGCGGCGGTATTCGGCTAGCAGCGCAGTCGCCTCAAACGCCTCGCCCGGCAGGCGGGTAGCTTCCAGCCAGGCCAGCGGCTGCGCCATCAAAGTTAAGCCTACCAGGTAGGGAAACGGGTAGTGCGCGGGGGCCAGCGAATCGGTCGGCGGGTACTTGTTGGCGTTGCGCCACTTGTTCAGGAACTCGATTTGCAGGTTTTGGGGCGGCACGTAGCGGGAAAGCATCCACAGGTTGCGCAGGGTCCAGTGCGGGTAATAGTTGGCCCAGTCGGTGTAGCGGTTCTCCAGGAAAATGTTGCCGTACTCATTGAAGTAATGGTAGCCAAACCGCCGGCCGGCCGTCACGTCCAAGTTGAACACGGCCTGCCCATCGGTGGCAGCCATCACCCGGTCGAAGAGCCGGCGCAAGTTCAGCTCGGCGCGCTTGTCGGGGATTTTCACGCCGTCAATCTTGAACGTGCGGATGCCGTACTGGCGGTAGAGCCGGATCAAGGCGTCGGCGTCGTTAGCCCAGTGGGCGTAGCTGCTGTCGGCGCTGGGGTTGAACCACAAGCACACTTCAATGCCTTGCTGGCGGCCGGCCTTCACCACCGGAGCTAGCCCCTTGGGAAACCGCTCGGGGTGGGGCGTCCAGTAGCGCGGGTTCTGCCAGATGTTGGTCAGGGAGCCCCCGGCGAAGGCCGAGTTGCTGGACTGTCCGGCCTGCCAGCCGTCATCCAACTGAAAGTGGCTGATGCCCAGGCGCTTGCCGGCCCGGATTTCGTTGAGCGCAAAGGTTTCGTTGAGGCGCGTGTCCTGGCCCCGGTCGCCCCAGGTGTTCATCAGCACCATTTCGTCGCGGCCGGGCAGGTGGCGGCGCACCTGCTCCTGGTACGTGCGCAAAGCCGACAGGCGCCCCAATTCGCCGCCGCTGGTTACGCCTACCACCACGCCGTAGCCGCGGGTCCACTCGTTGGGGTTCAGGTCGGCCGGGGTCAGACCTAAGCCAACAACTTGCAACTCCCCGATTTTACTTGAAAAATCGTAGTCTGGGTAGGCTAGCTGCACCGTGGAGCTGGGCGCTTCTTTGAGGGCAAAGAGCCCGTGGCCAGTTTGGGTTTCCTCGGCAAACAGCAAGTTGCCTACCAAGCGGCTTTCTGCCCGGTACGGCGTCAGGCGGGTTTCCTGCACCAACGTGTTGGTGCGGTCGGTGATGTCGAAAAACTGTACCGCCCGCAGTTGCCAGTGCGGACCGGGCAGCGCCAGGCGGTCCAGCACCGTCACGCGGGCCTGCTCTTCTCGCTCAGTTGCCTGGTTCTCGATGTTGCGCAGGTCGCCGGAGTTGGTGGCGGTGGTTTGCCAGTTCCCGCTGGCTTGGCCCCGCAAATAGTAGTCGCAGGCAATGGCCGGGCAGGCGGGGTAGAGGCGAAACACGCGTTTGAGCTGGAGCGTGCCGAGCGTGGTGGTGACGGTGGCTTGCAGACAAGCGGGCGTGGTGGGCGTGGCCGGGTGCGGAACGACGGTCAGGGTGCCGGCCGAGCTGGGAGCCGACGCGTTCGGCGCGTCGGGGCCGGGCAAACGCACATCGGGCGTTTGCCCGTCTAGCGGCCACGAATGCCCGGTTCGCTTGTCGGTCAGGCTGACGCTTAGCAACTGGCCACCGTTCCAGCGGTAGCGCCGCTCGATTTGACTGTTCGCCAGAACAAGCTCATCGCCCACCCGCTCGGCGCGGCACTCGGCCAGGGCTGGCACCTTGCGTTGGCTGCGAGCGGGAAAGCCCAGCAATAGCAAGCACACCAACAAGCCAAGGCGGTGGAGCAGCACCAGTGTATTCCAGTTTCGAATCAGGGCGCGTCTTGAATTGAAATATCGATTAGGCATACCAGATGGACTCACGGCGGCTATTAGGAAAGGAAGAGAGTTTGGCTTGGGTAGGAGTGTGGTTGCAGAGCGGCTATCAAGCGAGAATAGCCCGCTCAGTACAAGGCTAGTACCCGGTAAGTTGGGGGGCGGAGGTAGGTAAAGATATTGTGGATTATCAAATGACAATCAATATATTAGAGCCCCAGTGCAATCCTTTTCACAAGTTGTAAGTTGCGTCGTGCTGCCCAGTCTGTATTTCCCTAGCAATCCTAATTGCGGAAATACTTTGCTCTTCTCTTTCCCGGTCTGTTGTCCCTCCCATGAGGTCCGAACACGCGTGACGGGTGCCCATTCGGTTGCTGCTTCCTTTTCTTTCCATACCTCCTTACTTCCCACTCTATGAAGGTATTTTACCCTGGCTACTTACTTAAAGTGGTCCTTCTTTTGTTGCTGCTAGCAACGGCCCTGCCCGGCGCTTGGGCGCAACAGGCCGGCCCGGAAATCAGCGGCCGGGTAACCGACGAGAAAGGCGCTGGCCTGCCCGGAGTCACGATTCAGGTGCAAGGCACCACCGTAGGCACCAGCACCGACCCCAATGGCAAGTTCACGCTGCAAGTCCCGACGGGCGCGAGCACGCTCGTAGTTTCCTCGGTGGGCCTGGTTGCCCAAACGGTGAATATCGACGGCCGCACGCAGGTTAATGTTACGCTCAAGGAAAATACGCAGGCCCTGGCCGACGTGGTGGTAGTGGGCTACGGCACCCAGAAAAAAACCGACGTAACGGGCGCCGTAGCCTCCGTTAGTGCCCAGGATATCAAGGATTTGCCAGTGGCCAGCTTCACGGAAACCCTGGCCGGGCAAGTAGCCGGCGTGCAAGTGCAGCAAACCTCTGGGGCCCCCGGCGGCGCCCTTACGGTGCGGGTGCGCGGGGCCGGTTCTATTTCGGCGGGCAATGCGCCACTCTACGTGGTGGATGGCTACCCGCTGACTTCGCCCGATGACATTAACCTTATCAATCCCAACGACATTGCCTCGCTGGAAGTGCTCAAGGATGCCTCGGCCGCCGCCATCTACGGCTCGCGGGGCGGCAACGGCGTGGTGATTATTACCACCAAGCGCGGCAAAGCTGGTCAGCCCAAAATTGAATTGAACTACTATATCGGGCAGCAGCGAGTGGCCAAAAAGCTGGACATGCTCGATGCCGCCGAATTCACGGAGTTCTCCCGCGAAGCGTTCAACAACGCCTGGATCGATCGGGGCGGCCAGGCCAGCGACCCCAACAGCATCCGCCCCGACGGCCAGCGCCTGCGCTACCCCGACAGCTACGACGACCCGGCCAGCCTAGTCAACACCGACTGGCAAGACCAAATCTTCCACAATGCCGGCCTGCAAAACTACCAGTTGTCGGTGTCGGGCGGCGGGGAGAAAAGTCAGTACCTGATTTCAGCCAACTACTTCAATCAAGAGGGCATTATCCGGGAGTCGAGTTTTAAGCGCTACTCCTTCCGCGCCAACGTGGATGCTACCCTGAGCAAGCGCCTCAAGGTGGGCGTAAACCTGGCGCCTTCCTTCTCGGTGGACAACCGAGTGTCGGCCGAAAACCACTGGGCCAGCGACGGTATCATCAACGGGGCGCTTTCCATTCTGCCCGTCATTCCAGTGTATAATCCTGATGGGACTTACGCCTCGCAGGTCAACTACGGCTTCGGGATGCCGGGCATTCCGAGCCCGGTGGCCATCATGAACGAAGTAACCGACCGGGTGAACACGCTGCGGGTGCTGGGCAATATGTACGCCGAGCTGGAACTGGTGCCAGGATTCACGTTCCGGACCAGCCTGGGCGCCGACGTGAACACCAACCGGCGCAACTACTTCCGGCCCTCCATCGTGCCGGCCAATCAGCAGCCCGCGCCCACCATTGCGGCCGGCTACAACAGCTCGCGGTTTGCGCTTGACTGGCTGAACGAGAATACGTTGACCTATACCAAGACTTTCGCCGAGCAACACAGCCTGACGGCCCTGGCAGGCTTCACGGCCCAACGAGCCCCCATTCAGGAACGCACCCGCATCGACGCCACCGGCTACCCCAACGACCTGGTGACGACCGTCAACGCGGCTTCCATTCGCACCGCGACTAGTGATCCGCTGCTCGAACAATGGTCGTTGCTCTCGTACCTAGCGCGCATCAACTATGGCTTCCGCGACAAGTACCTGCTGACGGCCACCATCCGGCGCGACGGTTCCTCGCGGTTCGGGGCCGACCGGCGCTGGGGCAATTTCCCGTCGGTGTCGCTGGGGTGGCGCGCTTCGCAAGAAGAGTTTCTGCGAGGACTCACGGCCCTCAACGAGCTGAAGTTTCGGGTCAGCTACGGTTTGACGGGCAACAACTTCATTCCCAACTACGGCGCCATTGGCATTCTCGCGCCCGAAAACTACTCATTGGGCACGGGCACGGCCAATATTGTCAATGGCCTCGGCCAGCAAACTGTTTCCAACACCGTCCTGACTTGGGAAATCAACCGGCAATTCGACGCCGGCCTGGAGTTGGGCGTGCTCAACAACCGCCTGGCCTTCACCGCCGACTATTACGAGCGGAATTCCTCGGGCTTGCTGCTGGATGTGCCCGTGCCGAGTTCCACCGGCTTCACGCGGGCTTTGCAAAACATCGGGAAAGTGCGCAACCGCGGCGTGGAGCTGGCCCTGATTTCGCGCAACCTAACCGGCGCCTTCACCTGGACCACCAACCTGAACCTGTCGTTGAACCGCAATAAGGTGCTGGCGCTGGGGCCCCAGGGAGACCCGATTTTCGGCAATTCGAGCATCGGCAACACCCACCTCACGCAGATTGGTCAGCCACTGGGCAGCTTCTTTGGGTACGTGCAAGAGGGCATCTTCCAGAATCAGGCCGAGCTAGACGCCACGCCCCACTTTGCCGACGCCCGGCCGGGCGACGTGCGTTTTCAGGACGTAAACGGCGACGGGCAGATTACGCCCACCGACCGCACGCTCATCGGCAACAACCAGCCCGACTTCATCTACGGCTTCACCAATGCGTTTGCCTACAAGAACTTCGACCTGAACATCATCACGCAGGGCGTGGAAGGCAACGAAATTCTGAACCTCTCCTTGCGCTTCTACGAAAACCTGGAGGGCAACGCCAACCAGCGCAGCGCGGTGCTCGACCGGTGGCGCTCCCCCGAGCAGCCCGGCAACGGCGTTATTCCACGGGCCAACAGCCGCACCACCGGCAGCAACAACCAGGTTTCGACCCGCTGGGTGGAAGACGGCTCTTTCTTCCGGATTCGCAACATCACCCTGGGCTACAGTTTGCCTACTGCCCTGGTAAAGAAGGCCTTCATCCAAAGTGCCCGCCTCTACACCAGCATCCAGAACCTGGCCACCTTCACCAAGTACCAAGGCTATAACCCGGAAGTGAATCTTGCTGGAGAGCAGACACCGACGAATACTCCTAGCAGCTCGGCTAGCTTTCAGGCCCTAACGCCCGGCACCGACTACGGCGGCTACCCGCTTTCCCGCACGTTCACACTAGGCGTAAACCTCGGGTTCTAGTCGGCAGGTAGTTGGGTGCTAAGTGCTTAAAAATGAATTGCATCCAGCCTATCCAAAGAACAGGAACGTCATTCCGAGGCACGAGGAATCTCGCGGGCTTTGGTAATTCTTGATGATTGAAATTAGTGCTGCACGCGAGATTCCTCGTGCCTCGGAATGACAGGCTGGGTTGTTCAACTGCTCTTTGAATAGAGCCTTACGATTCAACTGACTACTTATCGACTTCCGCGCTACAAGACTGACCGTCAACCTCTTCCCTCCCAAGCTTCGATTGTCATGAGAAAAAAAATAGCTTTCTTTGGCCTAGCGTGTGCGCTGCTAGCTTCCTGCGACAAAGACTTCTTGGACCTGAGCCCCGCCTCGCAGGTGGGCGTCACCAACTTCTACCGCACCAGCTCCGACTTTACCAATGCCGTCAACGGGGCCTACTCGTCGCTGCAAGCGGCCGGGCAGTACGGCGAGTGGTACGTTTTCTCGGAAATCACCTCCGACAATACCACCAACCCGCTTTCCGGCTCCGTCACCGACCAAGACGAGTTCGACAAGTTTTACGTCCGCTCCACCAACCCCTTCCTGGATGCCCGCTGGAACAACAGCTACCAGGGCATTGCCCGCTGCAACGCCATCCTGGACCGCATCGACCCCATCACGATGCCCGACGCCCTGAAAACCCAGTACAAAGGCGAAGCGAGATTCCTGCGGGCGCTGATGTACTTCAATCTGGTGCGCGTGTTCGGCGACGTGCCGCTAGTAGTGAACGAGGTGAAGTCGGTTTCTGAGGGCTACACCCAGAGCCGGGTAGCAGTAGACCAAGTATATGAGCAGATTATCCGGGATTTAAGCGAGGCCGAAACGGCTTTGCCGGTCCGCTACACCGCCGCCGGCGACCTAGGCCGGGCCACCAGCAACTCGGCCAAGGCGCTGCTGGGAAAAGTGTACCTCACCCGCCAGAATTTTGCGGCGGCAGCCACCAAGCTCAAGGAAGTAATTGATTCGAGGGCGTATAGCCTGCTGCCCAGCTACGCCGAGGTGTTTCGGGCCGGCAACGGCAACCACGCCGAAAGTGTGTTTGCGGTGCAGTTCAAGAAAGGCGGCTTGGGCGAAGGCAGCAACTACGCCAACAACTTCGCGCCCGAGTTTTCGGGCACCAACGTGGTGCCGCTCGGCAGCACTGGCGGCAACAACATCGTGACCCCCGACGTGGAAGCCGCCTACGAAGCTGGCGACGTCCGCAAAGCCGCGTCGATGGCCAGCAGCTACACCCGCCCCGATGGCACCGTGGTGAGCGTGCGCTTCACCCGCAAATTTCTGGACGTGCCGGCCCAAAACAACGATTCCGACAACGACTGGCCCGTTATCCGCTACGCTGATGTGCTGCTTATGTACGCCGAGGCCCTCAACGAACAAAGCTTTGTGGCCGGCGGCGAGGCCTTCACGTACCTGAACCAAGTGCGCGCCCGCGCCGGTTTGCCCGCCAAAACGGCCGCGAATTCCGTGGCCGCCCTGCAAGTGGCCGATCAGGCCGCGTTTCGGCTGGCTATGGAGCAGGAGCGGCGGGTGGAGCTGGCCTTTGAAGGGCACCGCTGGTTTGACTTGGTGCGCACGGGCCGCGCAATTCCCGTCATGAACGCCCACTTCGCTCGCTACAACATCCGGGTTGGCAACCGCTTGGTGACGATACAGCCTTACCAGTTGCTGATGCCCGTGCCACAAAACCAGATCAACGTCAACCCTGGCCAAATCACCCAAAACCCCGGCCACGTGCTATAAGGGTGCTATTCTATCGGTCAGGCGGAGGCGCAGTCAAGCCAAAGCTCGCCGTTGGCAAACACCACTACCGCAATAGTAACGGTCATGCAGAGGCGCAGCCGAAGCATCTCGCTCGAATCGTTGAGCTAGTATGGCTGAGTCAGCATGCGAGATGCTTCGGCTGCGCCTCTGCATGACGTGCTGCTAGATGAGCTAACGCAGCACACAATCCAACAACAAGGCATGTCTTCACTTAAACGGATATTCGGCGCTTCACTTTTAAGTGGTTTACTGCTGGCTGCCTCCTGTCAGGTAAACCAAACGGCTACTGATTTTCGAAAAAATGCCGACCAGCCAGTTCTTACTATCCAAGGTGCCCAGTTACCCGATTCGGCTAGCTTAGACGCTAAGCTGTTCGCCCGGTTGCCCGGCACCCACAGCCTCAGCTTACCGGCGTGGGGGCCGTATTCCAAGCAGTACATTGGCGTTTCGCACATTGCTGACAGCGCGCGGGGTTTGCGTTTCGACCTGACGGTATTTCCCGGCTTGTACCGGCAGAAAGTGCTGGTGCCCAACGTGCTATTCGAATCCGGCTACCATCCCTGGGAAGCGGCCGCTGACTTGCGCTACTTTTCTTTTCGGCACGAGCTGGAGTGGAAAGACCAAGTGTACAGCGACATATCCTTTGCCCAGGCCGGCCCCAACGCCCGGCTAATCAGGGCGCAGTGCGTCAACAACACGGCCAACCCGCAGAGCCTAGTACTGCACTACATGGCCAGCCTTCACTACCCCGACGTGCGACCTACTGAAGTAGTGCTGCCCACCGGGGCCGTGTGGGTCAGCGCCCTCGACTACGCGGCCATGCGCTTCACCCAGCCCCGGCCGCAAGACAATCTCACCTACGACGGCTTCATCCGGGGCGAAGTGCGCGACAATGCCTTCGTGGGCGGCAGCGCCTTGGGTAAAGACTTTGGCCAGGACCCCGGCGACCAGGCCAGCTACCAGTTCACCTTGCCCACGGCGCACAAGCAAAGCCGCCTGCTCATCCGCTACCGGATTAAGAAAGGCGAAACCGCTTCCTTCCAACTGACAGGCGACATCAAGGCCCAAGTCAAGCTGCCCGGCACCGGCGCTATGGCGCTGCACGCCGTGCCGATAGGCCCGCAAGCCGCCGGCCCACACGCCTTTACCTTGATTTCCAACGGCCCAACTCCCGTGGAGATTGACGGCTTCGCGCTTGTAGACCAAGCAACGGCCGGGCAGGTAACATTCCAGCCCAGCGCCGAAAACCGAATTCCTGAGATTAGCAATGGGCCCACCAGTCGCAGCTTATTGCTCAAATACCCCGGCCTCAACCAGTATTACGGTTTGGCGTGGGACTTTCCTTCCTTCGAGATTCGCCAGCTGTTCAACGATGAGCTGGATATTTTCCTGCGCAAATACGTGCACGAACACGTGCGTAAGGAGCTGCACGGCAACGACCTGGGCCACTTCACCAATGTATTCGCCCGGCCCATTCCGGTGCCGCCCCATACCACGCAAACCATGTACGGCCTGGTTTGCTCGGGCACGCAGGAGGAAGTGCAGCGTCGTCTCCTTGAGTTTGAAGCCAACCGCAAGCCTGAGGAAACCTACGCGCGAGCCCGGCAGGGAATAGCCGCCGTGGCCGCCGCGCCGGCCGGCGAAACCTACCAATTCAGCCAACAGCTGATGCGGGCCACCACGCTCACCAACCTGGTGTACCCGGTCTACACCCAGCGCTCCTACATCAAGCACTACCCGCCGGGCCGCTGGTGGAACAGCCTCTACACCTGGGATTCGGGCTTTATCGGGTTGGGGCTGGCTGAGCTGGACGTACGTCAGGCCGTGGAATGCCTCAATGCCTACACCACCGCGCCGGGCCACCCGTCGGCTTTCATTCACCACGGCTCGCCCGTGCCAGTGCAGATTTACTTGTTTCAGGAGCTGTGGAACCGGACGCAGTCCAGGGAGCTGCTAACGTATTTCTACCCGCGGCTGCGCCAATACCACCGCTTTATGGTAGGCCGGCTGGGCAGCTCCACCATTCGCAACTTGCCTTCTAACCTACTGCGCACTTGGGACTATTTCTATAATTCCGGGGGCTGGGACGACTATCCGCCCCAGGTATTCGTGCGCCAGCAGAAACTCGAAGCCACCGTGACGCCCGTTATCAATACCGCGCACGGCATTCGGACGGCCAAAATCATGCGGCTGGCGGCCCTAGCCCTGGGTCAAACTGAGGACGTGCACGAATACGACCAGGACATTGCCGTGCTGAGCGCGGCCTTGCAAACCCACGCCTGGGACGAGCAAGCCGGCTACTACGGCTACGTGCGCCACAATGAGGCCGGCCAGCCGGTTGGCATTCTGCGCCACGGCAGCGGCGCCAACTACAATATGGGCCTCGACGGGGCATATCCGCTGCTGGCCGGCATCTGCACCCCCAGCCAAAAGCAACGCTTGCTCGGTCACCTTCGCTCGGAAAAAGGCATGTGGACGCCCATCGGCCTGTCGGTAGTCGACCAGTCGGCGCCCTACTACCGGCCCGATGGCTACTGGAACGGGTCGGTGTGGATGCCGCACCAGTGGTTTTTCTGGAAAACCATGCTCGATTTGGGCGAGGCCGATGAGGCGTTCAAGATTGCGCGCACCGGCCTGGACCTGTGGAAAAACGAGGTGGAAATTTCCTACAACTGCTTCGAGCACTTCCTGATTCAAACCGGCCGCGGGGCCGGCTGGCACCAGTTTTCGGGTTTGTCGACGCCGGTGTTGTCGTGGTTCGGGGCCTACTACCAGCCCGGCCGGCTGACGGTTGGTTTCGATGCCTGGGTAACGGAAAAGCAGTTTTCTCAGGATAACCGCCAACTCACCGCCACCTTGCAACTCAACCCCGGCCAACCCACCGACCAGCGCACGGTAATCGTCAGCCTCAACCCAACTCACCGCTACCAAGCTACCCTCAACGGCCAGCCCTGCGCAACTAAACTCCTATCGGCCGGAGTGCTCCAGTTGGCCGTGCCGGGCAATGTAACCGAGGCAAAGATTAGGGTGCAGACGATTCGTTGAGGACCGAGAACTCCAGAGCGTCCTTTTTGCGTGAGTTATTTCGGGCAAGCTTTCAGAACCTACCCAATACCCCGCCTGTCCTTCCGACGCAGGAGGAATCTGAGTTAAATCGTTGGAGAGCTTTATCCAGATTCCTCCTGCGTCGGAGGGACAGGCGGGGTATTCAAACAGATTTTAAGTAGCATAAACATATGCCGTACACCCTTTCCCTACCACTCGGAGGATTCACGAGCTGGCTAACTCATTGGCTGCTTACGGCCTGTTTCAGCTTACTAGGGTTAACCTTGCAGGCCCAGGCGCCGGGAAAGGAAATTCCTATTTCCTACGTGAATCCGCTGGTTGGCACGGCCGTCAGCACCACCGAAAGCGCCCGACGCCACAGCGAAGCCGGCTCCGAGCTGAAGGGGCAGACCTTTCCCGCCGTAGGGGTGCCCCACGGCCATACGCACTGGACCCCGCAGACCCGCGCCACCGAGAACAAGTGCGTGTCACCTTATTACTTTGAAGATCAGAAGATTCAGGGTTTTCGAGGCAGCCACTGGATGAGCGGCTCCTGTACTCAAGACTACGGCAGCGTAACCATCATGCCCCTGACCGGCCAACTGAAAATTGGCGCCACGGAGCGGGCCTCCGCCTTCAACCGTGCCACCGAACGCGCCACGCCGGCCCACTACGCCGTCACGCTGGCCGACTACAATATTCAGGCGGAAGTAACGGCCACGGCACGGGCGGGTCTACTGCAATTCGTTTTTCCGGCTACCCCCGAGGCCTACGTGGTAGTGGAGCCCAACAGCGACGAAGGAGAAGGTTACGTAACCATCAATCCGGCGCAGCGCGAAATCAGCGGCTACAATCCGGTGCACCGCATCTACCAGGGGCGGGGCCAGTCGGCCGGGTTCAGCGGTTACTTCGTGGCCGTGTTCGACCAGCCGTTTAGCAAGTACGGCACCTGGAACGGTGCGCAGCTGAGCCGCGCCAGCCAGCGCGCGCAGGGCCAGAAAAGTCCGGTGGGCGCCTTCGTCCGCTTCAACGCTGCCAAAGGCCTGACGACGCACGTGCGGGTGGGCCATTCCTTTACCAGTCTGGAAGAAGCCCGCAAGAATCTGGCCGCCGAAATTCCGGGCTGGAAACTGGCCAAGACCCGCAGCGGCAGCGAGAAAAGCTGGAACGAAACGCTGGGCAAGGTGCAAGTGAGCGGCGGCACGTCGCCGGAAAAGGTGAAGTTCTACACCGCCCTTTACCACGCCAACCTCTTGCCTCGCCTTTTCAGCGACGCCGACGGCTCGTATCCCGGCTTTGCCGACGACAACCACATCTACAAGGCCGAGGGGTTCGACTACTACGACGACTTTTCGATGTGGGACAGCTACCGCGCCGTGCACCCGCTGCTGACGCTGCTGGCCCCGCAAAAAACCGAGCACATGGTGCAGTCGTTGGTGAAAAAAGCCGAACAAGGCGGCTGGTTGCCCATTTTTCCGGCCTGGAACAGCTATACTGCCGCCATGATTGGCGACCACGCCACTGCCATGATCGGCGACGCGCTAATGAAAAACCTGGCGGGCGCGGTAGCGGAACCGGCCTACCGGGTTATGCGCAAAAACGCCTTCGAAGCCAACCCCAACCTGGCCGACTACCGGGAAGGCAAAGGGCGGCGGGGCATGGCCTCGTACCTGCGCTACGGCTACGTGCCGCTGGAAGACTCCGTGCCCGACGCTTTCCATAAGAAAGAGCAGGTGTCGCGCACCCTCGAATACGCCTACGACGACTTCGTGCTGGCGCAGGTGGCCCGCAAGCTGGGCAAGCAGAGTGACTACGAAACCCTGCTGCAACGCGCCCGCAATTACCGCCACGTCTTCGACCCGGCCGTGGGCTACGTGCGGGGCCGCTACGCCGATGGTCGCTGGATTAGCCCGTTCAACCCGCTGGCTTCTCGCGTTTCGTTCATCACCGAGGGCTCACCTTTTCAGTACACCTGGTACGTGCCGCAGGACGTGGCGGGCCTAATGAAGCTGATGGGCGGTGAAAAGCGCTTCCTCGGGCGGCTCGATACGCTTTTCGATAAGGGCTACTACTGGCATGGCAACGAGCCCAACCACCAGATTGCCTACCTATATCCCTACGCCGGGGCGCCCTGGAAAACCCAGGCGCGGGTCCGCACGATTATCCGGGAGGAATACGGCGCCGACCCCGGCGGCCTGAGCGGCAACGAAGATGCCGGCCAGATGTCGGCTTGGCTGGTGTTCAGCATGTTAGGCTTCTACCCGGTGTGCCCTGGCATGCCGTATTACGTGCTGGGCAGCCCTTCGTTTGGGGAGGTTGCACTGAGCATGCCCGGCAGCAAAGTGTTTACCATCCGGGCCGAGGGAAACTCGGCGGCCAACGCCTACATTCAAAGCGCGCAGCTCAACGGCAAATCCTTCACCCGCACCTACCTGCAACACCAGGAAATCCTGGCCGGTGGCGAACTCACGCTGCGCATGGGCCCGCAACCCAATTCCACCTGGGGCAGCCTCCAAGCCGACGCGCCACCTTCCTTAGGCCAAGGTGTTAAGTAAGGACTGCCGGTGTTAAGGCACATGTCGCCTGATGGTTAGATATAATCTTGGTGACAACGCGCCCGAAACGTTCTTACAGCTTGTACAGCAATTTTAGTCCTTCTGTCAGGGCTGTGGGTTGCCGCCCGAGTGCCGTTTCTAGGTCGGAATGGACCTCGGCTTCCTGCCCGTGCTTGATATCGGTCATAAACCCAATGGTTCGCTCAATGGCCAGCTCTGGCACTCCGCGCTCGTGCATGCGAGCCGCAAAGGGGACCGGCTCAACGGGCGTATAGGTTACCGTTTTCCCCGATAAGTCTGTCAAGACCGCAGCCACGTCGTCGAAAGAATACGCCTCACGACCGGTGAAGTGGTAAACGCGGTTTTCCCTATTTCTTTCCAGTAATACATTCGCAATGGCTTCGCCCATATCACTGCGCAGGGCGTAGGCTACTTTTCCCTGGCCCGCCGGCAGGTGGATGCCCGATTCTAGCACGTGGGGCCCGGTAAACAAGGGCAGCACATCCATGTAGAGAATATTGCGGAAAATAATATACGGCAACCCGCTCGCCTGGAGGTAAGCTTCCGTCTGGAAGTGCCGCACCATCAGTTGATTGGCCAGGGTGCCGGGGTCTTTCAGCGCCCGGCTCGTGTAGGCCAGGCACTGAACGCCCGCCCGCTTTGCCGCCTCAATGACATTGTAATGCTGTTGCAGCGCGTCGTCTTCGCCGCCGCCCGAGATAAGCAGCACCTGCTCAATGCCTTGCATCGCCCGGTCCAGGGAGGCTGGGTCGCTGTAGCTGCCGAGGCGGATGCTCACTCCCTGGGCTTGCCAGGCAGCGGCTTTGTGCTCGTCGCGCACCAATGCTGCCACCTGGCTGGCGGCCGTCTTTTGCAACAGCGTTTGCAGGACGGCTGTTCCCAACTGTCCGGTTGCTCCCGTTACTAAAATCATACAGTGAATTTTGCGTGGTTATCCCAACAACCACTACCGTACGAGCCGTCGTGATGGCAAGGGCAGAAGGTCTGGGATGGTGGCTGCAAAATTCACCGCTCAGGCCGGCCGGTGCCATAGCCAGAGGGCGGCACGATGTGGCCAAAAGGCGGGAGCCCCGTTTAAGTTGCTTGCCGATAGGCCGTGGGCGAAATCCCTGTTCTATTTTTGAAGAACCGGCTAAAGGCGAACTGATCGGCGAAGTGCAGGCTCGCCGCAACTTGCTGAATCGGGGAGGAAGGGTTTTGCAACAAGGTTTTGGCTTCTAACACCACGGCGTCGGCAATCCAGTCGTGAGCCGTTTTGCCGGTGGTTTCTTTGACTAGTTCGCTGAGATGTTTGGGGGTAACGCAGAGCTGGTCGGCGTAAAAGGCGACGCTCCGGACGGCCACGCTATGGGCTTGGACCAAGTGCCGAAAGGCCATTGTCAGCACCTGACTCCTGGTGGTACCCGCCGCCGGTTGATCATAGAGCGGGTCGTAGAAACTTCCTATCTCGTAGAGTAAGCCGTTGAGCAGGTTCTTGAGAATGTTGTCCCGCTCTCGGTGCGGGGTGTTGTATTTCTGCTCCAGAAACCGGAAAGAGGCCGCTATACTAGCGGCCGCGGGGGCCGCCAGGGGCAGCACGTAGGTAGGGGGCGCGAGGAAGAAGCGCAGTTTCCCGGAGTTAGCATTATTGGTGGTGATGAAGTCGCGGGTGAAGAAGACGGACAACGTTTCGTAGTCATCGGAGATGTGTTGCCATTGTTTGATCACCTCCGGCGTAGCCAAGATCAGGCACCCAGGCGTGACGACATACGTTTCCAGATTCGCTTGTAGCTCGGCCCTTCCCCGCAGACAAAGGCTGATCTTGTAATAGGCGCCGCGGTAAGGAAGGTGAAGGGGGAGCGGGGGCCTAGCCATTGCATAATCGGGGAAGAAGACCTCCGAGGGCGCATTGTTGTAGCGGGAAAACGCCTGGAGTTGAAAGGTCGGAATACGTTCGCTCATTGGGAGGAAGTAGCGGTTAGAGAAGGGGCCCCTTATCCAAGTAACCTGGGCGCGTTATTGTTGTGTAAGGCCCGCAAAATGGTGGATAGCGACAAGCCTGCTTCTTGCCAAGGTTAGCAATTGAAATACGCTCTGCTGCCTTGGTCACAAGGTCAGATACGGGCGTGACCAAGGTAGTGCGCCCTAGCATGTTCTGCTTACTGTGGCTTGTGAGGTGGTTGGGCAAAACGGGACCCAAAAAAGGAACTTGTCTTTCTTGCGTCATAGGGCGCATTCGGCAACCCAGCAAATACCGATGGGTGTAATGCCGCCTCCAACCCCAAGGCTCTGCGCCCAATTGATGAGAGGCGCTTGACGCAGGAAATGGCTTGCGCTCGGAGCCGTGAATCAAAATTGCTATATAATCATCGGTGGCGGGTATGAATTTGATAGGCATACAGGAATAAAAAACACTTTTTATGAAAATATGCCTTTGTAAATGGGGTCATATTTCTTAGACTTGTAGTTATACAACTGAATGCACTATGGTTTTAAAGGTCTATTCTTCTTAATGTAGATTTTTAGAAACTGTGCAAATACCGTCCTCTCCACAATTTCCCACCCATCTTTTAATCTGATTCCATCATGAATTCCTAACCGTAAGGGCTTATGGTAATGCAGCACCTTCCCACCGTCGTTGTGATAGGCAATGGCATGGTTGGTTACAAGTTTTGTGAGAAGCTACTCGCTAAAACCACCGCCTTCAATTTGGTTGTCTTCGGAGAAGAGCCCCGCGTGGCCTATGACCGGGTGCACCTGAGCGAGTACTTCGGCGGCAAAACAGCCGACGACCTGCTGATGGCGCCACTACAGTGGTACCAAGAACACGGCATCACGCTGCACCTCGGCGACGCAGTGCAGGAAATCGACCGGGCCACCCAAACCGTGCATTCGCGTAGCGGCCTTGTGCAGCCCTACGACTACTTGGTGCTAGCCACTGGCTCGTCGGCCTTCGTGCCCGACATTCCGGGCGTAGAAAAGGATGGGGTGATGGTGTACCGCACTATCGAAGACCTAGAGGAAATCAAAGCTTGCGCCGCCACCGCCCGGAGCGGGGCCGTGCTCGGAGGTGGTTTGCTGGGCCTGGAGGCGGCCAAAGCTCTGCTGGATTTAGGAGTACCGGAAACGCACGTAATAGAATTCGCGCCCCGGCTCATGCCTCGGCAGATAGACGCGGCCGGTAGTCAGATGCTGCAAACCAAGCTCGAAGCCTTGGGCTTGCAGATTCACCTGAGCAAAGCCACTTCGAGTATCGGTGGGGAACACAAAATAGATTCGCTGCACTTCGGCGACGGGTCCATCCTGGAAGTGGATATGCTGGTGATTTCGGCCGGTATCCGCCCCCGCGACGAGCTAGCTAAACTAGCAGGCCTGGAAGTGGGCTTGCGTGGTGGCATCGTAGTCAATGACGAAATGCAAACCAGCGACCCGCGCATTTTCGCCATCGGTGAGTGCGCCCTCCACAGCGGCATGATTTACGGCCTAGTAGCTCCCGGCTATGATATGGCCGAGGTAGTGGCCAGCCAGCTCACCCAAGGCGCCCGCGCCTTCACCGGCTACGACATGAGCAGCAAGCTCAAGCTGATTGGCGTAGACGTAGCCAGCTTCGGCGACCCGTTCATCGCCGAGCCGCACAGCCGTTCCATCGTGTTCGAGGATGCGCACAACGGAGTCTATAAGCGCATCAACATCAGCCCCGACGGCAAGCACTTGCTCGGAGGCGTGCTCATCGGCGACGCCGATGCCTACAACATGCTGCTGCAAACGGTGAACAACAAAATCGTGCTGCCACCGCACCCCGAAGACCTGATTCTAGGGGCCCGCGGGGGCGAAGCCAACGAAGGCGCGGGCGTGATGAGCTTGCCCGAAGAAGCGCTGGTATGTTCGTGCGAGGCCGTAACCAAAGGCGCCATCTGCGCTGCCGTAACCGAGCTGAACGTGACGTCGGTGGACGGCATGAAGAAGTGCAACAAAGCCGGTACCGGCTGCGGCGGCTGCGTGCCCATGGTCAAGGATTTGATCAACGGCACCCTCACCGCGCAGGGTGCCTACATCAAGAACGTGCTTTGCGAGCATTTCGACTACTCGCGCCAAGAACTGTTCGACTTGTTGAAAATCAATGATATCCGCACCTATGACGCGGCCCTCGACCACTTCGGCAAAGGCGACGGTTGCGAAACCTGCAAGCCCGCCATCGGCAGCATCTTGTCGGGTTTGTGGAATGATTTGATTGTCAAGCAAAACACCATTCAAGATACCAACGACCGGTACTTGGCCAACATTCAGAAGGGCGGCAGCTACTCGGTGGTGCCGCGCATTGCGGGCGGGGAAGTAACGCCCGAGCAACTGATGGTGATTGGCCGCGTGGCCCACAAATACGGGCTCTACACCAAAATTACGGGCGGCCAGCGCATTGACATGTTCGGGGCCCACGTGAGTGACTTGCCTGATATCTGGGAAGAACTTATCAACGCGGGCTTCGAGAGCGGGCACGCTTACGGGAAGTCGCTGCGCACGGTGAAAAGCTGCGTGGGTAGCACTTGGTGCCGGTTTGGCTTGCACGACAGCGTGTCGTTGGCCATCGAAATCGAGAACCGTTACAAGGGCATCCGCTCGCCCCACAAGCTTAAAAGCGGCGTGAGCGGCTGCGTGCGCGAGTGCGCCGAAGCGCAGGCCAAGGACTTTGGCATCATCGCCACCGAAAAAGGCTGGAACCTATACGTGTGTGGCAATGGTGGCTCCAAGCCACAGCACGCGCAACTGCTAGCCACCGACATCGATAAGGAAACCCTAATCAAGTACCTCGACCGGTTCCTGATGTTCTACATCAAAACCGCCGACCCGCTGATGCGCACCGCCACCTGGCTCAACAAGATGGACGGCGGTCTGGCCTACCTAAAAAACGTGGTGCTCAACGACAGCCTCGGTATTTGCGCCGACCTGGAAGCCGAAATGGCGCTGCTCATCCAGAACTACCACTGCGAATGGAAGGAAGTGGTGGAAAACCCGGAATTGCGCAAGCAGTTCACCCACTTCGTGAATGCCCCGAAGCTGAAAGATCCCACCATGGAGTTTGAACCCGTGCGGGGGCAAAAGATAGTCAAAGCGTGGTAGCGCCTTTTGCCTAATCAAAACCTAGTCGATTCATCTGGTATTGCTGCGCCCGAGGGGGCGCAGCCCGGTATCTAACCGAGTATTCTAGCCGAGTAACACTGTAAAGCAGTGCTTTCTGGTAGCAACCTCAACTCTCTAACAGGCAAAATTTTATGGAAACTACTGTCGATGTAGAATGGCTGCCCGTGTGCAAAACCACGGATATTCCAGTTGATGGGGGAGCCTGCGCCCTTGTAGAAGGCCAGCAGGTTGCCATCTTCAACTTCGCCCGCCGCGGCGAGTGGTACGCCACCCAAAACCTGTGCCCGCACAAGCAACAAATGGCCTTGGCTCGCGGCATGATTGGCAGCACCGGCGAAGCCTGTGAGCCTAAAGTTGCCTGTCCATTTCACAAGCGCACCTTTTCGCTGCTCACCGGCGAGTGCCTGAACGGCGACGAATGCAGCATCCAAACCTACCCGATCAAGGTCGAGGGCGACATAGTCTATATCGGCTGGACCGAAGCCTACTAGTGCATGCTTTAACCTCTACCTAATCTTTTGCTTATGGATGCCCCGCTTGCCAATCAGCAGCCCCTCAGCCACCTCAACATCTTCGCTACCAAGGGAGTGCAGATGCGTACGTTCCACCTAACCTGGCTTACGTTCTTCTTCTGCTTTTTTGGGTGGTTTGGGATTGCGCCGTTGATGCCGTTGGTGCGCGAGCAGCTGCACTTGGATAAAGGGCAAGTCGGCAACATCGTTATTGCATCGGTATCGGCCACTATTCTGGCCCGCCTGATTATGGGCAAGCTCTGTGACACGTTGGGTCCGCGCCTGGCGTACACGCTGCTGCTTGTAGTGGGCGCCTTTCCGGTGATGCTCATTGGCCTGAGCAACAGCTACGAAAGCTTTCTGCTGTTCCGCCTGGCCATTGGCATCATTGGGGCCTCTTTCGTTATCACGCAGTTTCACACCTCCATGATGTTCGCGCCCAACGTGGTGGGCACGGCCAATGCCGTGGCTGGCGGCTGGGGCAACCTTGGCGGCGGCATTGCCAACATGGCTATGCCCTTGGTGGCTGCCGCCTTCGTGTCGTTGGGGTACATCGATGAGGCCAACTCTTGGCGCTTGGCTATGGTGGTGCCGGGTGTGGTGCTGCTGGTAATGGCTTGGCTGTACTACAAATACACCACCGACACGCCGCGCGGCAATTACGCCGACATTCAGCGCACGGCTACTGCCGAAAAGCCCAAGGGTACGTTTCTGCTGGCTTTGCGCGACTACCGCACCTGGGTGCTGGCTCTGGCCTACGGCGCTTGCTTCGGTATTGAAATTACTATCGACAACGTGGCCGCTGTGTACTTCGTCGACCACTTCGGGGCGACTCTGGTGCTGGCGGGCATGCTGGCGGGCATCTTCGGCTTCATGAACATCTTCGCCCGCGGCCTGGGCGGCTGGGTCAGCGACCGGATGGGACGGACCTACGGCCTCAAAGGCAAGTGGCTGCTGCTAAGTGGGCTGCTTATTCTCGAAGGATTCGGCATTGTGTTGTTTGCGGTGGCTCCGAGCTTACCATTGGCCATTGCCGCCATGCTGTTGTTTGCCTTGTTCCTGAAAATGGCCAATGGCTGCACGTACTCCATTGTGCCGTTCGTCAACAAAAAAGCCATGGGCAGCGTGAGCGGCGTGGTGGGCGCGGGCGGCAACCTGGGCGCCATGCTGGTCGGCTTCCTGTTCAAATCTTCGGCTATCACCTACAGCACGGCCTTCCTCTATATCGGGTTGGGCGTAGCCGCCGTGGGTGGGTTGGTACTGCTGGTGCGACTCGTGCGCAAGGAAATCGGCGAAGTTGCCCCGGAGTCGCTCACGCTGGCTCGCGTGTAAGCAGCGGGCTCAATATCTGAAAGTTAAACCACGTGCCTATGTCTTTGCCTTCCGCCGCTACTCCTTCCATCTGCTGCTACTGCGGCGTGGGCTGCGGGGTGCTGGTCAAGCCGGAAAAAAACGGCGACGTATCCGTAGTAGGTAACCCCGACTACCCTGTCAACCGCGGCGCATTGTGCAGCAAGGGCCTCAACCTGCAATACACCGTCAACGACCGCAGCGACCGGCTACTGTACCCTCAGATGCGCTACAGCAAAAGCCGCCCGTTGCAGCAAGTAAGCTGGGATGACGCCTTAGAGCGCACGGCTGCCGTGTTCAAGACCTTCATACAGCAGTATGGCCCCGAGTCGGTAGCTTTCTATGCCTCGGGGCAGTGTTTGACTGAAGAGTACTACGTCATCAACAAGCTGATGAAAGGCTTCATCGGCAGCAACAACCTCGACACCAATTCGCGCCTGTGCATGAGCAGCGCGGTAGTGGGCTACAAGATGGCCTTGGGCGAGGACAGCGTGCCAGTGTGCTACGATGACATTGAACTCGCTGACTGTCTGTTGGTAACGGGTGCTAACCCGGCCTGGTGCCACCCCATTCTGTGGCGGCGCGTGGAAGCGCACAAGGCCGCTAACCCGACCACTAAAATCATTGTGGTGGACCCCCGCGTGACGGACACCTGCGCGCTGGCCGATGTGCATCTGCAACTGATTCCCGGCACCGATGTGGTGCTGAACCAAGCGTTGGCGCGGGCGCTGATCGAAAACGGCGACATCGACTTATCTTTTATTGAACAACACGCCGAAGGCTTCGAGGAATATCAGCGCCTCGCGTTCGAGCGCACGGTGGCCGAAGCAGCGCAACTGTGCGGCGTACCTGAGGGCGATATCCGACTGGCAGCCCACTACATAGGGGCCGCTAAAGGTTTCCTGTCGATGTGGACGATGGGGCTCAACCAGAGCGTGGTAGGCGTCGACAAGAATTTGAGCTTGCTGAACCTGCACCTTATTACGGGGCAGATTGGCAAGCCTGGCGCGGGGCCGCTTTCCCTCACGGGGCAGCCCAACGCCATGGGTGGGCGCGAAGTAGGCGGCCTTTCCAACTTACTGCCCGCCCACCGCAACCTAGCCAACCCTGCCCACCGGGCCGAGGTGCAGCAGTTCTGGGGCAGCGGCCCCCTGGCCGAAAAGCCCGGCTTCACGGCCACCGAGATGTTTGAAGCCCTGGAAGATGGCCGCCTCAAAGCCATCTGGATTATCTGCACCAACCCGCTGACCAGCTTGCCCAACGTGCGCCAGGCCGAAGCGGCGCTGGCCAAAGCGAAATTCGTGGTGGTGCAAGACATCAGCAACAAGTCCGAAACCCTGGCCTACGCCGACGTGGTGCTGCCTGCCGCCGCCTGGGCCGAGAAAGAAGGCACCATGACCAATTCCGAGCGGCGCATTAGCTACCTACCGAAAGTGGTGGACGCCCCCGGCCAAGCCTTGCCCGACGCCGAAATTATCTGCCGCTTTGCGCGAGCCATGGGTTTTGCTGGCTTCGACTTCGCCAATGCCGAAGCCATCTATCAAGAACACACTCGCCTAACCACCGGCACCACGCTCGATATTACCGGGCTCAACTACAGTATTCTGCGCGAGCGGGGTTCGGTGCAGTGGCCCTATCGCTCCGGGCAGACTATGTCGGGCACCGCTCGCCTCTTCACCGACCAGCAGTTCTACACCGATTCAGGCCGCGCTATGATTCATCCGGTGGCGGCTGTATTCCGCAGCGAAGCGCCCGACGAGACGTACCCGTTCATCCTCACCACCGGCCGCATCCGGGACCAGTGGCACACGATGACCAAAACAGGCAAAGTCAGCAAGCTTACTCAGCACACGCCGCAGGCTTTCCTGGAACTGAATGCGCAGGATGCGGCCACCCTGGAAATAAGGGGAGGCGACCTAGTGACGGTCCAGTCGCGCCGAGGCAGCGTGCGGGTAGCGGCGCGCCTGACGACTAATATCCGGCCGGGGGTGGTGTTCTTGCCCATGCACTGGGGTAAAATCCTGGGCTCGGACTTGCACCGCGCCAACAACGTCACCTCGGGCGCGGTGGACCCGATTTCTAAGGAGCCGGATTTCAAATTCTGCGCCGTGCAGCTCGAAAAGTACCGCAAGCCCAAGCAGCGCGTTGTGGTGGTGGGTGCCGGAGCCGGGGCCTATGGCTTCGTGAAATCGTACCGCGAGCTTAACCAAGAAGACGACATCACCATCTTCAGCAAAGAGGACTTTCCATTCTACAACCGGGTGATGCTGCCCGACTACATCAGCGGCCACCAGGACTGGGCGCAGCTGGTGAAAATGCAAGACGAAGAAGAGCCTACTTACAACATCCGCTTGCTGCGCGGTGTGAGCGTGGAGCACGTAAACCGGGCCGAGAAGTATGTAATAGACTCGCGCGGCCAACGCACCCCTTACGACGTGCTGATTATGGCCACCGGCAGCCGCGCAGCCGTGCCCCGCAACGTGCCTTCGCTGCCCGGCATATTTACGATGCGCAGCCGCACCGACGCCGACAACTTCAAAAACCACTTGCCCGCCCGGGAGGCCCATGTTGTAATAGTAGGTGGAGGCTTGCTCGGGCTGGAAATGGCGGCTTCCCTGCGCGAAGTGGGTACCAAAGTATCCATCATCCAGCGCATATCCCGCTTTTTGGACCGCCAGCTCGACCCCCTAGGCAGCCAGATGCTGCAAGAGGAAATGCTGGATCAAGGCTGTGATCTGTACTTCAACGACGAAGTCGAGCTCTACTACGGCCGCTCCCGCCTCACGGGCGTGGGCTTGAAAAGTGGCCGTCGTCTGGAGTGCGACGCCCTAATTTTGGCCATCGGGACGGTACCCAACCTGGAGTTGGCCCGGGAGTGCGGTCTGGAGTGTCGGCGCGGTGTAGTGGTGAACGAGCGGCTGCAAACCAGCGACCCAAGCGTGTACGCCCTCGGGGAGATTGCCGAGTTTCAGGGCGTGCTCTACGGCATCACGGCGGCAGCTGAGCAGCAGGCTGCCGTAGTGGCGCGTTCCCTCAGTGGCGACGTGGGCAGCCGCTACCAAGGCAGTACGTTCATGAACATCATCAAAATTCACGGCTTTGACTTGTGCAGCATTGGCCTGCCCGAGTGCCCCGACCCGGTGTACTACGAGGAAATTGTCTTTATCGACAAGGCGCAGCGCTACTATAAGAAGTGCATCATCCACCAAGACCGGTTGGTAGGCGCCATTCTGATTGGTGACAAAACCGAATTCCAGGAGTTTCGGGAATTAATAGCCAACAAAACCGAGCTCAGCGACAAGCGCCTGCAGCTGCTGCGGAGCGGCCGCACGGCTGCCCCCGTGCTTGGCAAACTGGTGTGTAGTTGCAACAACGTGGGAGCCGACAATTTGCGCCAAGCCATAGCCGCCGGTTGCGATACGCTCAAAGAGCTTTGCGCTACCACGGGCGCGGGCACCGGCTGCGGCTCATGTCGGCCCGAAGTCCAACAAATTCTAGCAACGGAACTGGCTGTATTAATTCCTGTCGCGAGTTAAGATGATGCCCTTTTAGCAGTAGATACTTCCGCTTCGTTTCATATGCAGTCCACTGATTCCTCGCTTTCTATAGTCGCCGTAAACTTGCCAGGAGGTATAGTGCCAGCCGGCGACTTGCTGGCCGTGCTGGCCGCGGCCGAAGCGGCGGGAATCGAGCAGGTGCAGCTGGGGCACCGGCAGCAGTTGCTACTGTCCGTGGAGAAGCCGCGGCGTAAGGCGCTGTTGCAGGCCTTGACGGTGGCGGGCGTGCTGGCCGAACTGGAGCCTGAACTGCATCCCAACATCGTCAGCTCTTACGTGGGCGAGGACGTGTTCTATAACGCGGCCTGGCTGCGCGAAGGGGTCTACAAGGACATTCTGGATTTGTTTGATTACCGGCCCCGGCTGAAAATCAACTTGGTGGACAGCCGCCAGACCTTCGTGCCGCTCTTCACGGGGCACCTCAACTTTATTGCCGCTGACACTAGTAACTATTGGCACTTGTACGTGCGCTTCCCCCGCACGGGTCACCTCTACGCGTGGCCGCATCTGGTGTATTCCGAAGACGTGCCGGTGGTAAGTGCGGCCGTGGAGCGGGTGCTGCTCGCTCAACCAACGCAATTCACCGGTTCGCCGGCCGCCGCTGGGGAGCAACTGCACGCGCAAGTGAGTGCCGTGCAACCGTTGGGGCAGCGGCTTGTGGCCGGGCCTTTGGTGTTGCCGCCTTTTATGCTGCCGTATTATGAGGGCTTCAACCGCAGCGGACAGCAATTGTGGCTCGGCATCTACCGGCGCAACGAGTTGTTTACGGTGGCTTTTTTGCAGGACTTATGCCGCGTGTGTTTGCAGACGCGCGTTGGGCAACTCTGCACGACGTCCTGGAAGTCGTTGATAGTGAAAGGCATTGCGCCCACTGATCGGGCGCTGTGGGATGCCGTACTTTGCCGCCACCGCGTGAATGTGCGGCACGCGGCCAACGAGCTGAACTGGCAGGTGGAAGACAACTGCCCCGCCGGGCTGGCTCTTAAGCACGAACTGGTCCGCTACCTCAACGACGAAGATGTGCGCACCTACCAGTTGTGCTTTGCCATCAAAACGCAGCCCCAAACCGGGCTTTTCGGTTCCATCATCATCCGCACACAGCAAGGGCGCGGCACCGAGTTGTACGAAATCCTGCATACCCGCGACTTCAACCCCAATTCCCGCGACTTTGTGCTGTTTCGCCAGCATGTGCGCCGCGACCGGCTAGGGTGGTATTTGGCCGAACTCTGCCGTCTTTTCTATGAGCAAGCAGGGGCAATTTATGAGGAACCAGCCAGTGAAAACCCCGCGCCGGCTATCGACCAAACAGTGGTTTCCGCCGCTTTGCTGCCGCGTTGCCGCCAATGCCTTACCGTATATGACGTAACTTACGGGGACCCGGAGCAGGGAGTAGCGGCCGGTACGCCGTGGAATGCGCTACCCAATTATCATTGCCCGACCTGCGAAGCGCCTGCCGCTGATTTCGAGCTCTGGGAAGAACCGACGGCAGTAGGACGGGAAGCTAGTGGCGTGCCGATTTAGGCAGCCTGCTCAGTTTAGTTTCTAGTTTATTTCACTTTCAGTCAATCTGTTTCACTCTATCACATGCCTGCCCCACCCGTTGCCAATCCGCTTTTTCCGGTTTTCCTCAAGCTTGAGCAGCTGCGCGTGCTGCTGGTGGGCGGCGGCAACGTGGGGTTGGAAAAGCTCACCGCCATTTTGCGCAGCAGCCCGGCCACGGCCGTGACGGTGGTGAGTCTTACTTTTCTGCCCGCACTACGGGAGTTAGCGGCTCGCTTTCCGGC